>JAIOQD010000073.1 GCA_021413595.1 Bacteroidota bacterium
TTTCATTAACAAAACGAAATTGTTCAAAGAGGAGTGGAGAAAAGCAGCGTTAATTCAAGAAGCTATATTGTAATTTTTTTATAAAAAAATTAAACAAGCTCATAGAACAAATACAATAACTAACTAATTGTTGAAATATTAATACCAAACAATTCTTTTAATTTGCTAACTGTATAATCTACTTCTTCTTTTGTATTGTATTTACTGAATGAGAAACGAACAGAAGGCCTTGTAACATCACAACCGATTCCGCGAAGTACATGCGAACCAATATCACTTCCGGAGGTACAGGCACTACCACCGGATGCTGCAATACCGGCTATATCTAAATTAAACAATAACATTTCTGCGTTTTCGGTATGTGGAAAACGCACATTTAATATGGTGTACAAACAGTTGTCCTGGCAGGAACCGTTAAATTCTATAACAGGAATTTCAGCCTTTAACTTCTCCACCATATAATTTTTAATTCCGGTAATTTGCTTTTGATGATCCTCCATATTGCCTAAGGCAATTTCAAGTGCTTTTGCTAAACCAATAATACCATACAGATTTTCGGTGCCTCCGCGCATATTACGCTCCTGCCCTCCACCATATATCATTGGATGAATTTTCACAGAACTGCTAACATATAAAAAACCAACCCCTTTAGGACCGTGAAATTTATGTGCTGCACAGGTAACAAAATGGATTTTTATTTTTTGCAGATCCATTTCATAATGCCCCATTGTCTGAACTGTATCTGAATGAAAAATAGCATTGTATGTTGCGCATATTTCACCCACTTCTTTCAAAGGTAAAAGGTTTCCAATTTCATTGTTACCGTGCATTAGTGAAACCAGCGTTCTATCATTCTCTTTTAATAATTGTTCAAGGTGACCTAAATCGACATGACCTATAGAATTTAAGTTAACAAAACTTAATTTAATAACTCCTTCCTTTTCTAATTCCTCTAAGGTATGTAATACAGCATGATGTTCAATCCTGCTTGTAATGGCATGTTTAATGCCTAAATCGTGCACACTACAGCGGATAGCCATATTATCAGCTTCGGTGCCACCGGAAGTAAAAAAAATTTCGGAAGGTGAAACATTCAATGATTTAGCAACCATTTTACGGGCACCTTCTATAGCTGCTCTTGTTTTTCTACCATAAGAATGAATAGATGAAGGATTCCCGAAATGTTCTGTCATGTATGGCAGCATTTCGTTTAAAACTTCTTTATCTAATGGTGTTGTAGCTGCGTTATCAAAATAAATCTTCATAAAAAAGCCCCTCCCAACCTCCCAAAAAAGGGAGGAGATGTGTTGTTGGTATATTACAAATTATAGTTAAAAATTATCAAAACAAATATTTTATCTCTCAATTGGTTAAGGCTCCTCTTCTCTTTGGGGAGAGTTAGAGAGGGGCTCCTATACTGCTATTTGCTGCTGTTTTATGAATTCACGAATATCTGACATTATCTTTTTAGAAAGATTATCGGCAGTAGTTCTTAACCCGCTTTCGGAGTAAATACGAATAATAGGTTCGGTATTGGATTTACGTAAATGTACCCAGTCCTTTCCAAATTCTATTTTTATTCCATCAATTGCGTTGATAGGTTGTTTTTTGTATTTTTCCTGAATACCTTCTAAAATACTGTCGATATCAATTTCCGGGGTCAACTCAATTTTATTTTTTGAGATTTGGTAATCAGGATAAGTTGAACGCAGCATGGAGGTGGTTTTCCCATATTTTGCTAAATGTGATAAAAATATAGCAATACCAACCAATGCATCACGACCATAATGTAATTCCGGCAAAATAACCCCACCATTACCTTCACCACCTATCACCGCTTTGGTTTCCTTCATCATGCTAACAACATTTACTTCTCCCACAGCAGAGGCACTATAGCTGCCACCATGTTTTTCAGTAATATCACACAAAGCGCGTGTGGAAGATAAGTTAGAAACCGTATTTCCTTTCTTATTTGATGCTTTCTCCGAAGGTGAACGTTTATTTAAGACGTAATCAGCACAGGCAACCAATGTAAATTCTTCACCGAACATTTCGCCATCTTCGCAAACAAAAGCCAAACGGTCAACATCAGGGTCAACAACAATTCCCAAATGTGCATTTTCCTTTTTTACAAGCTTGGAAATATCTCTTAAATTTTCAGGAAGTGGTTCGGGATTATGAGGAAATTCTCCTGTTGGATCACAATACAGTTTAATAACATTTTCAACACCTAATGCATTCAGCAAAAGGGGAACAACAATGCCACCGGTAGAGTTTACACAATCAATCACCACTTTAAATTTGGCGGCTTTTATCGCAGCAATATCTACAAGAGATAATGCTAGAATTTTTTCAATATGTTTCTTAAAATAAGTATCGTTCTTAGTTACTTTACCCAAAGCATTAACCTCTGCAAAGGTGTAGTTTCCTTTCTCTGCTATTTCCAATACTTCTGCACCATCCTTTTCATTAATGAATTCACCCTTTTCATTCAATAATTTCAAAGCATTCCATTGTTTGGGATTGTGACTTGCGGTAAGTATAATTCCACCATCGGCTTTTTCGTCAGGAACAGCTATTTCAACAGTAGGAGTAGTTGACAAACCAATATCCACAACATCTACACCCATACCTTGCAAGGTTCCTAAAACCAAATTATTAACCATTTCTCCCGAAATACGGGCATCACGCCCAACAACAATTTTTATTCGGGTGTTTTTTGAGTTTTTTGCAATCCATGCTGCATAAGCCGCAGTATATTTCACAATATCCAATGGACTAAAACCTTCACCAACTTTACCTCCAATAGTTCCTCTGATACCTGATATTGATTTGATTAATGTCATTTTTATTTCTGTCTTTCTGTAAAACACTAAAATTTTATACCAATGAGATAATAAACGAATTTATAAAAATAAAAGGATAATACTAAATTACAATCGATATTGAAACAACACTGCAACATCCTGAAAGGCAATCTGTTCTATATTGCTGAAATTAAAATAAAAATTCCAATAATCGTAAGTACATATCTATTCCTGAATTTTTTGAGATACAAAGGTAAACTATAATAGCATTATTTTAATTAATTAGTTCTCAACAATCTCCCCTTTAATGTTAAGAAAAATCGTTTTTTAACACATTTTTTTATTATCTTTGACATGAACATAATCCAACCATACTCTTCATAAGAAGATGGAGACTAACGCATAGCATAAGAGATGGTGATGTGAGAAAAATTCATTCCCAAAGGGGAGATTAGGGTGGCATTTGAACCTATAAAAGACAGAGAGATGGACAGCGAAGAATTTGGAGGTAACGAAAAAAAGGGGAACGAACAACTTATACTGGTTGATCGCTTTGAAGAAATGCTTACTAACGGAAAACAATACTTTTTTGATGCAGAAGAGTTTGAAGAAATA
>JAIOQD010000404.1 GCA_021413595.1 Bacteroidota bacterium
GTCATTTCGAGCGGAGTCGAGAAAGTGTGAGGCTTGAATTTAAATCAAATAAACCATATTGATAATATTAATTTTACTCCTGATAAATCAATTTTGTATAATGCTTCTGCCCTTTGTATTCCAGCTCCAATAAATACATTCCGGGAACAAGCTTGTTTTTTAGATCATCCATTTTTATTTGCTGATCCCCTTTACTTACTTTTTTCTTTTCTGAAATTATTTTAATACCTTCTAAATTCACCAAAGAAATGTTCATTGTACTTTCCTGGTCAGGGGAAATATCAATATTAAACTCAGATGAAAAAGGGTTAGGGAAAACCTGTACGTTTGAATCGGAGAGCAAAAATTCATCAATGCCCACATTTGTTGTCACGAATTGAGGTTTGTAAGTAGTATCTGAACATCCGTAGGAATTGGTAACAACCAGAGAAATGTCGTAATTACTGTTTGGAGGTGCATACGTATGTATTGGATTTTGTATATTATCCGTTGCGCCATCACCAAAATCCCAATTCCAGGTGATCGCATCCACAGAGTTATCGGCAAAATGAACCTCATTACCATCAATATAAGCTTGGAAATTTGCTACCGGGTTAGGGTAAACAAAAATTTGGCTGGTTACTGTTGAACTGTCTGTTCCTGTAGCACCAAAAGCCATCAATGTTACATTATAGGTTCCCGGGTTTGAATAATAATGCGATGGCTCGAATAAAACAGAACTTGTTCCATCTCCAAAATCCCAATGATAGGTGATACCATAAACACTGTTATTGGTAAAATCAACCTGCAATGCTGCGCATCCATTCACTTTAGATGCAACGAAAGAAGCGCTTAATTTGGAAGAGATGATGACCGTGCCCGAACAAGTACCTGCGCAACCATTAGAATCCGCTACATTTACCTGATAATCAAAGGTACCGGATGCTTGATAAATATGAGAAACGGTGTCGCCAGCCCCTAAAGCCTCATCACCGAAAGTCCAACTATAGGTATAAGGAGGCCCCCCTCCAGAGCTCACAGATGCAATAAAATTGGTAGGTTCACCCGAGAAAAACATGGTGGCACTGCACGTTACTACAGGAAGGTCGATTACCGTTACTGTTATTGCATTGGAAGTATCCTTCTGACCGGTTGAACAACCCAGAGAAGAAGTTACAATACAGTTTACGCTATCGGCATTGAGCAAGCCTGCGGAAAAAAATAAAGGATAATTACCTCCTGCGGGAGCCCCGTTCACCAGCCATTGATAGGAAGGGGCAGAGCCGGCATTGGCAACATCTGCACTAAAGGTGAACGAACCGCCACTACACACTATATTGGTAGGGCTTTCTGACAGAACAGAGATCACCGGTTGTGAAATACCTTCTACGGTTACCGTCATTGTATCGGGGAATGATTCGCCACAGCAATAATCTATATTTCGTAAATATACCTGATAGGTTCCTGCCGAATCGAAGGTATAAGTAGCATTTTGATTGGTAGGTCCGGATATGGTATCTGTATCATTGTTCCTTACAAAATACCAGAGATAATCATTGGCAACATCTGAAGATGAATAAGTGCCTGCATCGCCTACACAAACCGTTGTATTGGTGGATGAAATACTAGGAACAATACCAACCCCATTACTGAATATATCAATAAAATCGCTAAAGGTATAGGAGATCCCATTATTTACCATTGTAAATGTTTTTCTACCCAGAGTGGTATATTTTGTTGTTGCTGTAATTCCGTTACCAGATGCAGGAGAGGCTCCTGCTCCAAAAAACCAGATCACGGT
>JAIOQD010000074.1 GCA_021413595.1 Bacteroidota bacterium
ATTTCATTGGGAATGAGATCAATGCTATTATTTTGAAGGCAAGCAAAAAATTTAATATAGAGCCGAATACAATAAAAAAATGGGCAGTACATCCCGGAGGGAAAAAAATATTGGACACCATTAAAAAAGAGTTGCAAATTAATAAGGAGGATTTAAAATATTCCTATAAAATACTGGATGAATATGGCAACATGTCTTCCCCAACAATTTTGTTTGTGTTGAATGAATTAATGGAAGCGAAACAAAACAAAAACGACTCCGTTTTTTCAATTGGTTTTGGTCCCGGATTAAGCATCGAAACAGCGCTGTTCCGTTTTGAATAAATTGTTGTATTTCCCCAATCGCATGAGCAATAAATTTTCCAATCGATCCTATGAATCTGAATTACTGGATGCTCCTAACATTCCTGCCGAATTATTATTTCAAAACTTAAAAGAACTCGACCTCATCAACCAAACGCTTGGAGGGCATACTGTTACACTTGCAGGAATAAAAAAATTACTCACCGATAAAAACAAGATATACCACATTGTTGATATTGGTTGTGGTGGAGGAGATGCGATGAAAAGCATTGCTGAATGGGCAAAAAAAAATAGCTATAAAGTAAAATTAACTGGGGTCGATTTTAATAATGACGCTATAAATTATATGAAAATTTATTGCAAAGATTATCCCGAAATCAATGGGGTGAATAATGACTATCGTGAATTTTTAAAAACTACTGATACAATTGATATTATTCATTGTTCATTGTTTTGCCATCATTTAAAAGATGATGAATTAATAGAACTTTTTACCTGCATAAAACAATATGCTAAAATAGGTTTTGTGATAAATGATTTACACCGTCATTGGTTTGCATATTACAGTATTAAATTTTTAACCCGTTTATTAAACGGATCATCATTAGTAAGGAACGATGCACCACTCTCGGTGTTGCGGGGATTTAAAAATACAGAGTTTAAAAAATTATTGGAGAAAGCGGAAATAAAAAATGTTGCTGTGCAATGGATGTGGGCTTTCCGTTATTTAATTATTTATCGAAATGGAAAGTATGCCTGACATCAATAACGTTTCAAAACAGAGAGGCTCCTTTCTTTTTTGGCAAAGATGGCTTTTCTATACCAGCCTGCTGTTTGCTCTGTTTGGAATTGCTCTCGTTCTTTATGGTAACAACCCATTATTCACTCCTTACATTCAAGCACTTGCCCGTCTTTTCTGGCATCAACAAAATATACCGACAGAGTTTGAACCTTTTTTATTTTTTATTTGTGGCCCATTGGGTGCAACTATTGCCTGCTCCTATATTTTACTTGCCTACTTATCATGGTATCCTTTCAAAAGATATTTAATTAATGGTTTTTCTATCCTCCAAAAGGCATTACCCTTGCTTTTTACGTGGAAGGACTTTAAAAACAATTAGAACAATTAGTGAGTGGCTCAAGAAAAAAAACAAATAAAAGAAAACAAGCAATATCAGATCGCTATTATTGGCGGTGGTTTGGCCGGATTAACACTGTCTATTCAAATGGCTGATGCAGGTTACTCTTGCATATTATTTGAAAAACATAAATATCCTTTTCACAAAGTTTGTGGTGAATACATTTCAATGGAATCCTGGAATTTTCTGGAACAATTGGGCTTAAACCTATCTGAAATGAATTTACCCCAAATTAAAAAGCTGAACGTTTCATCGCCATCCGGAAAACGCTTTGAGCATAAACTTGATTTAGGCGGATTGGGGATTAGTCGCTTTTTATTGGATTCTAAACTTGCTGAAATTGCTGAAAACAAGGGCGTAAAACTGATCGATGATTGCAAGGTAAATGATATAAAATTCCATGACAATAGCTTTACAATAGATTCTGAAAAAGGGAATTATTCTGCTTCTATTTGTTCAGGGGCATGGGGTAAGCATAGTAATTTAGATAATAAATTAGCCCGTTGGTTCACAACAAACAGTAGTAAAAGAAAAAAAAATTATGTAGGAATAAAGTACCATATAAATATTGATTTCCCTGACGATTTGATTGAATTACATAATTTCAAAAATGGTTATTGTGGTATTTCAAAAATTGAAGATAATAAGTATTGTTTTTGTTATATGACGGATTCTGAAAATCTGAAAACCAATAAGGGGGATATAAAAAAAATGGAAGAGCAGTTGTTAATGCAAAATCCTATTTTGAAAAAGTATTTTACTCAAGCGAATTTCTTATTTGAAAAACCATTAGTTATTTCACAAATTAAAATTGGATATAAAAAAGCGGTCGAAAATAATATTCTGATGCTGGGTGATGCCGCAGGCAACATTGCACCACTCGCTGGAAATGGGATGAGTATGGCTATGCGAAGCTCTTTTATTCTGAATAAACTATTGATAGATTATTTCAAAGGAAAAATCACTCGCCTTGAATTAGAAAATAAATATCAAAAAATCTGGAAATCAGAATTTCAAAAACGTATCCACTTTTCGGTCTATTTACAATATTTATTAAAAAATAAATACATGACTAATATCGCCATCACAGTACTTAATGCAGTCCCATTTTTGAAAAACATAATCATTAGAGCAACCCACGGAAAGCCTTTTTAAGGTCACGACTCTCTAAAAAACTCCTACCAACCCAAACATCCCCCCTTCTGTCTTCAAATAAGCCATACTTTTTCGGTAAAAAAAGAAAAGCATGAAAAAATTTCTACCCTTTATTTTCGCTTTTCTCTATTTACAGGGATGGAGTCAGGGTAATATGATTACCATTAACAGTACGGTTCCTAGTCAAATGACCCTTTGTGGAGCTACTAAGTCCTTTACTATTTCTATTTATAACCCATCTCCATTTCTACTTACAAACGACACCCTAAAATTATCAATGCCAATAGGCATAAACTACCAATTGGGATCTATTACCGGTGCAACCGAACTAAATACAAGCGTTCTCAATCAACCTACTTTTTTACTACCCAATATTGCTAATTTATCCACTTTAAACATTACCTATACAGCTTCCGTCAGCTGTGACGTGATGGCATTTCTATCGGGAGGCGGAATTGTAGAAAATGGTATACGTGTCAACTATTTCGCTAATGGTGCTTCGAATTACGATCAGAGCACCACCTCCTCATACATTATCCGGCAACCCAACCTATCGATTTCTGCCGTTACAAATCAATCGTATACTGGAAATATAGGTGATATATACACACGTTGCATCACTGTTACAAACGGGGGATTAGGTGAGCTCAGTGAGTTTACATTAACCGATGTTCATGGTTCGGGGGTGCAAATTACAGCAATAAATTCAGGTAGTTGGACCAATTCGGGATCTACAGAAACTATTGTATTGAATGGAAGTAATTTTGTTAGTGTTGGCGATGGGGATAACTTATTAGAGAATGGCGAGAGTGTAATTATTTGTGAAACTGTAAAAGTTCTTAACTGTATTTCTGTCGCTTCTGCATTTGAGGCTTTTTGGGGCTGCAATTCACAACACTGCCAAACCACTGTTTCTAATGGCAATGTTGTTTTCCCAAATTTGATCCCAAACTTGGTTGTTACCCCTATAGCTTCCATGAATTCATGCATTGGTGCGGGAAATGCCAGCTTGCAACAACTCAAAATTGTCAATACAGGCTTAGGAAAAGCGGTAAATGTGCTGATGGATATTTTTCAGGCAACAACAGGAGCTGTTTATAATGCTAATGTTGGTTCAAACATAGACCCTGCAAGTTTTACAATACAAATAGGCTTTGGAGGCGTTCCGGCTTCCATCACACCTACAAATACATTTGCAACGGCTACCCTGAATTGCATGACCAGCCCCAAAGGCAGGGTATTCATAAACATTCCCAACATTAATGCAGGAGATACTGTTTATTTAAAATGGAACAGTTATAGTTGCTGCTACAATGCCTGTACAAATATTGGTCAAAACTATATTAACGGTTGGCGTTTCAGAGGCACCTATGAAAATATTTGTCAAAGCACCTATATTGTAACGGAAGCATGGGGAAGGGTATATGCCCAACTTTATGGGAATTTAGCAAATAATGGTTCTCCTTCTACTTTAACCAATGGTCAGACAGGTACATTTAATTTTTTGTTTTCCAATTATCAGCATACTTATCCCGTAGGACCTGGAGCCTATTGGAAATATGAATTTACGATTCCCCCCTGTTTAACGTATGTCGCAGGAGCCGGAAACCTTCAAATTTTGCGTTCCAATGGAGTCAACATTTGGACACCCACCTCAGTAACTACTTCAGGCAATGTGGTCACAGCTATTTTTAACGGAAATGCTCCCTGGAGTCTCTTACAGGCCGAAGTAAAAATTAACTTGACGGTAAATTGTGCTGGCTGTGGAGGAACGGGGGGGGTTGGTAATGTAAGTGTAAAATCAATTTATGTTTCAAACGGCTCTTGTGCCTGCGAAATAGGTCTTTCCTGTCAAAGCACCGCGATCAGTGTTATTTGTCCTGCACCGTGCCCTGAAGGAATGATCTTTAGCAATTTTGACATGAAGCGTACCAGCTATGGCCTGCCCGACAATGAAGCTGGGGGAGGAGACGGACTACCCGATATTGGTGGAAGCTTGGATTTTACAAAAATAAAAACCGATAGAGCCATGTTTGGCGATACCATTACATCCCGCTTCAACGGGAAAGTTAAAACCAGCATTACCAATACTACCTGGCAGTGGTGTTTCGCATCTTCTTCTTTTTCAAACGGTAACCGACTGAGTTTTTTAGACGCTACACTATGTATTTATCGCGCAGGCCTTTTATTTGCCACCTGCACTAGTTTCACACCAACAATAACCAACAGCGGATCAACGAGGACCTTTAAATACAATTTAAGTGTGTCCACACTCGGTTCATGCCTTCCAGGAGGATTTGCCTATTTGAATAATGATTCAGTTGTTTTTAAACCACGATATAAAGTTACCTCTAACATAGGGAATTCCACTCCGATAAATTGTTATGCTACCAACGAGTTTTACCTGAGCAATGTAGGGACAATCCCTACTCCCACAATAAATAAATTTCAATGTGGAAGCTTCAATGGAAATTGTACATTAATTGGATATTTTTATAACAATTGCTGCTCCGATAACTACTCTGTAAAGTCCTGTGACAATGTGATTATTAGCCAAAATTATTATCTGAGTGTTGGTCCCTCCAATGATAATTATGCCGGAGGAAATTTATTCCCTTACGAATTCCGTAACTGGGCTCACATAAGTATTTTAACGGCAATAATACCACCAGGCTATGATTTTATTTCCGCACGGTTCAACCAGATCAGAACTGCAGGAACAGCTCCGCTATTCCCTGTAAACACCTCTCCCTGGGTAACGATACTACCTGTAAATCCTAATTCAGATACACTTACATTTCCGGTGGAACAACAATTCACAGGATTCGGAGGGTCTATTCCATTAAGTGACGATGGTTTT
>JAIOQD010000405.1 GCA_021413595.1 Bacteroidota bacterium
AAATCAAAATTTAAAGTCCTAACGAAATCGGATTACGACTATTGAAGAATTCTATTTTGTGGAACCAGAATGGGCATCTATATCTGCATTTGAACTAATCAAAAATCAATTTGATTTGTTAGAATCTGTTGTAGATGAAGCAATCAGTAAGTTTGGTCCAATCCCCTATAGGTCAACTGTCAGCTTGGATGAATTAGAATAGTGATGCTCTTTAATGTTGTACACTTATTCTAGTGTGATCTCAATTGTATTCCAGTCAACTACCGATCAATTACTGATTGATACCATCCTTGAAAACCCACATTAAATAAGTTACATTTCTGTTAAGAGTGATTCCAAAGGGAAGGCGTTTTTACTCGAACATCGGGTTTTTATTTATATACCAAAGAGTTAAAGATGATTGTTTATAAACCATCTGTATTTGTTAGTTCAACCGTTTGGGATTTAGCAAGCGAAAGAAAAGCTGCGGAAATTGCAATCAGTAAAATCGGTGGGCATCCACTAATTTCGGAGAAAACTTTCATCGCGGAAAATAAAAACCCATTGAAAGCTTGTACTGATCAGGTGAAGCAATCAGATATTTATATTTTATTATTGGGTGGTCGCTATGGTTATGAACTCGAAAACGGTAAATCAGTTACTGAGTTAGAATGGGACACTGCATGTTCTCAAAACAAGCCTCGGCTCGTTTTCAATCTAAAGTATATCACCAAAGAGGATAAACAAGAAGAATTTGCTAAACAAGTCGGACATATATTCTACGGGCGATTCTGGAAAGAAGTGAATGATGCATTTGAATTATCTAGCGAGATAGAATTATCATTAAGAAATTTAATAAGCGAAGAAAAACTTAATAAAAAAAAGAACTCTGAAAAACTATATTCAAGCT
This sequence comes from Bacteroidota bacterium, assembly GCA_021413595.1. GTDB lineage: Bacteria > Bacteroidota > Bacteroidia > 2-12-FULL-35-15 > 2-12-FULL-35-15 > 2-12-FULL-35-15. The sequence goes on from JAIOQD010000405.1 coordinate 890, forward strand.
TAATGGGCTTGCAACTTCCGAATGAAATTTATCAAGCTGATCTTGATATAGATCGAGATGAAATAATTAGTCTTTCCAAAGATGGTCCCAATTTTCTTAAAAAGAATGCAGATAGCAGAAGGGTAATATTTGAAGGACTTAGACAGAAAGAACTAAAATTCAGTGCTGACTGGACGACTTACAAAGGAAGAATACTCACTTTTCATAATTTGAAAGATTCGAAATTACCTATTGTTAGATTGATAGATAAAGGTACGGTTGTTTCAATAACACCAAAAGAATTTTGGTCTGCCAATGAAGATCTTAAAAATATATTTAAAGGTTTACTCCGCCATTGTCTTAGACAAAAACTGTACAGGTTAAAAATCGAATGGCTTCATGATGATGAAATATTTCGATTTATGCCTATAACAGAAGATCTAGCCACTCGGCGAGAGTCTTGGCAGGCAAATAAAAAAGCAACTCGAAAGGTATTTGAAAAAATTGAACACACCTATAAAGAAAAGCTTTATTTATATTGTAAACATTTTGCCTTTAGGGTCGGATTTGTTGACATCGAAGACAAATGGTTTGTTAGCGTTATGCCTGATTGGTCATTTAGTTGGGATTCAAAAAGAAAAGATTTTAAGGAAGCCGAGCGCATTAGCTGGTTAAAACGAAACGAAAGAAATCAACAAGTCTTTAACCATTTTAAATTTTTATATGCTTATTTAAGAGAGGCAGATAATGATTTATATGGTGAGCAATACCCATTCATTCGGTTTCAAGAAATCTTTACTGTTAATGGCCATCCACATCTAAACGATCTAGATTGGTTAAAAAAAGAAGATTCGGCTTTACAGAGCAAATTGCTTGATAATAAAGATCAAATAATTATGGACTTATGATAGACGTACGCCTAATAGAAGAACCAGAATTACAATTTGGAATAGATCGGCATATTTGTCCTAGGGCCGGTATATATCAGTATGGTGTTTATGATTCTAACTCCAAAGCGAAGAAAAAGGAAATCCAAATCGGTGTTGTAGGACTGAATGAAGATGTTGAACTGTTTTATGAATGGATTGAAAGAAGCTCGACGATAATATCGCCAAAACCAAAAATAAGACAAAAAAATCTATACCCGGCTTTTATTGGATTTAATTCTGATACAGGTTTTAAAGCAAAATTTATTGTAGCCGAAGAAATAACTAAGAGGTTAAACAAAAAAGAAATTAAAGCCCTATTGGAGAATAAACATAGAAATGAAATGATCGAATCTGTTCTTCAACATTACTATGAAGCAATATCATACATCGCTC
>JAIOQD010000406.1 GCA_021413595.1 Bacteroidota bacterium
AACTCTCCTTTTGGGTCTAAGTTTTTATTTGAAAATCTCGCTCCCGGAACCTATTCATACGTTGTTAAGGACGGGAATTTTTCAATCCCAGGTACTGTAACCATCACCGAAGATCAGGTGGATTGTGGTGCACAGCTGTTAATTTACAAAGGTATCACACCAAATCAAGATGGGCATAACGATAGTTGGCAGATAGATGGAATTACCAATTTTAAAACAAATATTGTTTCCATATACAATCGTTGGGGTGATTTGGTGTGGACAAAGAAAAATTATGATAATGAAGCAGTAGTTTGGACTGGTGAAAATAAAAAAGGGAACCAGTTGACTGATGCAACCTATTTTTATATCATTGAAGCAGGTGGAAAAGTATATAAAGGTTGGGTGGAATTAACACATTAAAAAAAAGAAGCTTCAGCTCCCCCCCCCTTTGAAAGGGGGGGGAGCTGTAAAAAAAAGACTAATGAAAAGGGTAACTAACATTTGGCTTGTGCTTTGGTTCTCGTCCTCTTCGTGGAGATTGGGAGGGGCGTTTTGCGCTTTGCTTCTCCTCTCCTTCGGGGAGGCAGGGAGGGGCTTTGCTCAGCAAGATCCACAGTACAGCCAATACATGTTTAACCAATTGTCTATAAATCCAGCGTATGCAGGAAGCAAAGAAGGTTTAAGTACCGCTCTTTTTTTACGTAACCAATGGACAGGTATTGACGGTTCACCAAAAACGGAAACAATTACGATACATGGTCCTATGCGCAAAAAGAAAGCCGGCTTAGGTTTTACTGTTATTGCGGATCAGCTTGGGCCTAAAAAAAGCATTGGCGCTTTAGGTTCCTATGCGTATCGTATTAAGATCAAAGACGGGAAACTATATTACAATACAAATTCAATGTATGCAGGCTTTAGTGCAACGCATTTATACACTGGCCGTTTAACAAGTGTTGATAACCTCAATGGAGCAGATTCGCAATTGGCTCCCCACTTGTTTTTTACTGGTGGTAAAGCTTTAGTGATTTCAAAAAAATTAATTTTTAGTCCATCGTGCATGATCAAAGTCGTGAAAGGTTCACCCGTTACCGCTGATCTTAATTTTAGTTTTTTGCTTGAAAATCGTTTATGGGTAGGTCTCTCTCTGCGTTCAAAATATGGAATTGTTGCATATACTCAATTTAATATTACCGACAAATTTAAGATCGGTTATGCCTTTGATTTTGGCATTAATAAAATTGGCAGAGCGAGTGGTGGCAGCCATGAAATAATGTTAAGTTATGATTTTAAAATTTCAAAACCGAACTTTTTTTCACCACGTTATTTTTAAAGTACACTGCGAATAACGAATCTGTATTATTTTCGTTATTCGAGAAAATTAGTTATTCGTTGAACAGTTTTATTTTGTTGAACAGTTATTCGTAGAAGTTTTATGAAAAAAGTATTCTTTATCCACATATTTCTATTTCTTCTGATTTGCACCTCCTCTTTTGCACAGCTTGAGAAAGCCAATAAACACTATGATAACAAAGAATATTTATTGGCCATCAAACAATACGAAAACATTTTAAAAAATGACGAGAGCCCCGAAGCACTCGAAAAAATTGCAAACTCCTACCGTTTAATAAAAAATTATCAACAAGCTCAATTATATTATGCCAGGCTGATGAATCAAAAAAAAGTTAACCCCATTAATCATCTGTATTATGGAATGGTTCTTAAAAGCAATAATAGGATTGATGAAGCAAAAGCAGAGTTTAAATTGTACGCTGTTGCTGTGCCGGACGATAAGATAGGCAAGCTATTGATGAAAGCTTGTGATGATATTAAATTGCTCACAAAAAAACCAAAACAATTTGATGTGAGTCCTGTTGCAAATATCAATACGGAGCAATCTGAATTCTCGCCTGTATTTTTTAAAAATCAACTTGTTTTTATTTCAGATGTGAATAAAAATCTCTTGAATGAAAAACAAAATTTTCTTCATGTATATTCTTATGAAATTAAAAAGGGTTCGGATGGAGTTGTGCAGTTTTCCGCAGAACCCGAAGCTTTCCCTTGGCCTGTAAATTCTGATTTTCACGATGGTCCGGTAAGTTTTAATGAGGAACAAAATATGGTTTTCATTACCCATGTTGATTTATTTAAAAATAAGGATAAAAAGTTTGTGAACCGTACCAAATTGTATTTTTCTTCTTTAAAGGAAAATAAATGGTCTAAGCTAAAACCATTTCAATTCAACAGTGATGAATTTTCAGTGGCGCATGCAAGTATTTCAGCTGATGGACAAAAACTTTTTTTTGCTTCTGATAAGCCTGGTGGAGAAGGTGGGATGGATATTTACGTTTGTGAAAAAGAAGGTAAAAACTGGGGGCAGCCACAAAATTTGGGTAACAAAATAAATACTATAGGTGAAGAGGTGTTCCCATATATTCGTAAAGATGGGATGCTGTATTTCTCTTCCGGTTCACATGCTGGTTTTGGTGGGCTTGATATATTTTCCGCCACAAGTGTTAAAGGAAAATATACGAATGTAAAAAATCTTGGAGCATTAGTAAACTCAGCTGCCGATGATTTTGGAATTGTTTTTTCTGATGATAAAACTACTGGTTATTTTTCATCAGATAGAATGGGTGGCAAAGGAAGTGATGATATTTACAGTTTTACAGCACTTGATAAATTACTTACTATTTCCGGTAAAATAGTGATAAGCCAAAATCTCAATAATCCTTTAAAAAATAATGATGTAATGCTTTTGTCGGAAGCGGGGCAGGTTTTAAACTTATCCACCACGGATAGTAAGGGATTCTTTAAATTCGAGGATCTCGATCCTGAGAAAAAATACATGGTAAAGCTGGATGATTCCGGTCCTAAATTTTCGAATAAAGCAAAATATTATTTAGCTGATGAAAAAGAAGTGTTCATTCGAGAAACAGGTGTTGATGGTAAAGGAGGGAAATTCGTATTTCGTAATTTACCGGCCGATCCAAATACTTCGTCTGACATTGCTTCTGATGGGGTGACATTTGCCGGTAATTTATTAGTTGGAAAAAATTCTACAAAACCTTTAACGAATACAAAGGTTAACTTGTTGAATGAAAAAGGGGAAGTTGTACAAACCGTTTATACCAATTCTTTCGGATCGTTCGTATTTACAAATTTACCTGCTGATCAAAACTTTTTGGTGAAAGTGGATGAAAACGATACTCAATTACCGGCTAATACTAAAATTATTATGACCAATAAAAGTGGTAAGGAAATGCAAGCAACATCTTCCGGAGATAATGGTAGTTTTAAGTTTACATTTCTTGCTGCCGATAAAACTACATTAAAATTAATGGCTGTGGAAGATACCGAATTACGCATTGATTTTAAGGGAAAGTTTGTTTCAGATGATAAAACACCCTTGGCGAATTCAATTGTTAACTTAGTGAACGAAAAAGGAGAAATATTAGCAACTACTAAAACCGATGCATTCGGAGCCTTTAAATTTGAAAACCTTCCCGCAGATCAAAATGTATTGTTTCAACTTGACGAAGCGGATACACAATTAAAAAAATTAAAAAAAATATTTTTAACTGATTCAAAGGATGCAATTGTTAAAGAAATATCTCGTAGTAGTGGTGCATTTAAGTTCACGATTTTGCCAAGTGAAAAACAAAAATTAGGAATTGTTTATGTGGATGATCCATGGCTAAAGGTATTGCAATTGAAAACCAGTACCAATAAACAGGATCTGAAAATTATTGAAAATATATATTACGAGTATAGTAAATATGAAGTAACACCTGAAGCTTCAAAAATTTTATATAAAGTTATCGATATCATGGAAAAAGATCCACAATTGGTAATTGAAATTTCATCGCATACCGATTCCCGTTCTTCTTCCGAAACCAATATGAAGCGCTCCGAGCAAAGGGCAAATGCGGCTGTTGACTATATTTTAAAGAATGGGATTACTAAAGATCGTATTTCCGGTAAAGGGTATGGTGAAAGTAAATTGATCAATAGGTGTATTGATGGTGTTGAGTGTACCGAAGAGGAACATGCCAAAAATCGTAGAACTGAATTTAAAGTATCACGTAAAGAAAAGTAAATTGCTCAATAGGGTTTTATCGTAACCACCGTTTTACATTGCCTCCGGTTCAGTTAATTATTGCTTTTTTAATTATTTCAAGTTTTCTGCAATTCGTAAAATTACTATACATTTTTTTAGAGCCGTGGGCTCATTTTATTTTGTAAGGATGGACTTTAAGTCCGTCATACTTGGGCAGAAAACTTAAACCCATCATATGTGCCGTTCATCTTTGAAGAACTTGTTTTTGTTGTTGAATTTTTTAACGGACTGATTCCGTTGTTACAATACTAATCCGTCCCTTCGGGCAATGTCATTATTTAAGCAGCCATCACAAATATTTCGACAGGCTCAATATGACCGCGCATGGTCAGTCAGAGTGTTGAAGACCTTGGGT
>JAIOQD010000407.1 GCA_021413595.1 Bacteroidota bacterium
GATGAATATTTATGCTGCGGTGTATAATGAGGAACATTATATAATTACGGATACCTCCCAAAAATATGGTAAACAGATGATCTGGATCGTAACAGCATTAATACTGGCATTTATCATCCTGATCATTGACGAAAATTTTTATACCGCTTTTGCCTATTTCATTTTCGGTGCATTTTTACTTGCCAACATAGCTGTACCCTTTCTTGGAAGGGAAGTAAAGGGCAGTCGTTCATGGTTCAGGTTTGGAGATTTTGGTATTCAACCAGCCGAATTTATGAAATTTGCTACCAATATTGCACTGGCGAAATTTTTAAGTAATCAAAATATAAAAATTGCTGAATATAAAAACACTTTTATAACACTTTTGCTCATTGGCATACCATTGATTATTATCAAGGGCTTGCAAGACGAAACAGGTTTAGCCATCGTATTTGTGGCTTTTATTTTTACACTGTACCGCGAAGGTTTATCCGTAAACTATTTACTATTGGGTTTCCTTGCGATCGTATTGTTTATCCTAGCGTTATTGATCAACAACGTGTATTTATTCATTTTTATTATTTCGCTGTGTGCTATTGCGGTTTTATTTATAAAACGTAACCGTAAAAACTTATTTATTGTTGCGGCAATTGGGTTGGTTGCCTGCAGTATGGTAAAAGGAACCAGTACCGTGTACGAACACATGGAGCCGCATCAAAAGGTGCGTATTGATGTATTATTGGGTCGTGGTACGGTAGATCTTAAAAAAGAAGGATATAATGTGAATCAGGCAAAAATAGCGATTGGTTCAGGAGGTTTTTGGGGTAAAGGATATTTAGAAGGAACACAAACAAAATACGATTTTGTGCCTGAACAGGATACTGATTTTATTTTTTGTACAGTTGGTGAAGAATGGGGATTTGTGGGCAGTGCATTTGTTATTATTTTGCAAATATCCTTGATCTTGCGGGTGATATTTATGTCGGAACGGCAGCGTTCTCCTTTTAGTCGTATTTATGGCTATGGCGTTGCTTCCGTTTTGTTTTTTCACCTCACCATCAATATTGGAATGACCATAGGACTAGCTCCTGTTATCGGAATTCCATTGCCTTTTTTTAGTTATGGTGGTTCTTCGCTCTGGTCATTTACCATTTTGTTGTTTATTTTTATAAAATTAGATTCACATCGATTACAGATCCTGAGATAGAAATCCTTTTTGTATCTTGGTAAAGCCCGGAATAATTGAATAGAACGGAGACTTGTTCTTCGCAGTAGAATAACGCAGGTTGTTTATGATTAAAAATGATGTTTGTTAGATTTTAAAAAAATTATAGAAGGCTTATAATACGGATACTCACAGATAAAAGCAATAAATTTCTACACCATTTTAATGGTAGTTTCATCTAAATTATAAGCTAATTGGATAGTAATTATAGAATATGATAAGAATCATTTTTCGGTATAATTAGTTGGAAAATAGCATGGGATAGGGGCAGGAGTCAATTGTTACCTCTGTAAATTAAAAAAATATTTATTTGTATGTTAAAAATATTTTGTACTATTGTAATGCGTTTCCGCTGTTATGAATTCTTGTAACAAATCAAACCACAATATTCTATCAAAATATTATAATCAAAACATCTTATTTATTTACAAGTCTATCCTAAATTATCATTCCGATAAGCTTCGGGCTCAATGATAAATATTAACCAAACAAAAAAAACATGTACGACATTATTGAATTAAACAACAAACTTGTTGGTGAACTTAAAGAAATTGCTAAAAGCTTAAATCTCCCTAAGTATGAAGCGTTAAAAAAACAAGAGCTCATTTACAAGATCCTCGATCATCAAGCAATAAACCCTCCTCCTGCCACAACGCAAAAAAATACTGAAACTAGTACTGAAGAGCACAAAACATTGCGTCCGCGCAATGTGCGTTTAGATAACATAGATACAGAATCAAAAACAATAGAAACGGCATCTCCTTCTTTTTTTCATGATGAAGAATTTACGTCTGGAAATCATAAACCAGAGCAAGTAATTGTGAATAAAGAAATTACTCCTGAAAT
>JAIOQD010000408.1 GCA_021413595.1 Bacteroidota bacterium
TGCTGCCCATAAATAGGTATAGTTTGCAGTACCCCCCGAAGGATTTGCAGTAACACTACCATCATTTCCACCAAAACAAGTTACGTTTACCTGGGGATTAAAAGCTATGGTTAAAGGTGCCGGTTCAGTAATTACAGGGTAGGCTATTGCAGTGCAATTTTTAGAGTCAGTTACAGTTAATGTATAAGTGCCGCTATTTAAGTTGCTGATAGAGAGGGTTGTTATCGATCCCGGTTGCCATAAGTAAGTGTATTCGGGAGTTCCTCCCGAAGGTATAGCTATAGCTGTACCATTATTTGAAGTATTACAGGTTTCATTGGTTACTTTTGTGCTCGGGATTAATTGTGGAGGTTGAGAAATAAGCACAAAATTGGTAACTAAGCATCCAGTCGAATCTGTAACGGTAACAGAATATTTTCCAGCAGCTAAATTTGTAGCAGTTGCTGTGGTAGCTCCCCCGGGCATCCATAAATAGGTATATCCCGGATTTCCACCCGTAGGACTTGCTGTAACAGCACCATTGCTTCCTGCAAAACAACTTGCATTTGTTTGTGCTGTGAAGCTTACTGCTAATACTGGTGGTTCAGTGATTATTGAATTTGCCACTGCTGTGCATCCTTTCGAGTCGGTAACAGTTACAGAATGAGTCCCGGCAGATAAACTGGATGCGCTTATTGTTGTTTGTAAATTGGGTTGCCACAAATAGGTATAGCCGGGAGTACCTCCTGATCCAACTGCTGTTGCAGTTCCATTGTTCATAGAACTGCAGGTTTCGTTAGTACTTGTTGTACTCGCTGTAAGTAGTGTAGGTTGCGTTATAACAACCGAATTTACAGTATCACATCCATTGGCATCCGTAACTGTTACAGAATAGGTTTGAGCGCTCAGAGTTGAGATTTGAGAAGTAGTAGCACCATTGCTCCATAAATAGGTATAGGCTATTGTCCCGCCCGCAGGGCTGGCAATCACAGAGCCATTATTTCCACCAAAACAACTTACATTTACTTGGCTGACAAAATTTATAGTTAAAGGTGCCGGTTCTGTAATAAGTGCAAATGAGGTTGCTTGGCAACCATTCACATCTTTAGTAGTCAAGGTATAATTCCCACTTGATAAATTAGAGATGGTACTTGTTGTTAGAGCTCCCGGTTGCCATAAAAAAGTATATCCTGGAGTACCTCCGGAAATTACAGCTGTTGCAGATCCGTTATTTAAATTACTGCATGTCTCATTCGTTTTTGTTGTACTTGCTAAAACTGCTGTTGGCTGATTTATAGTAACTGAATTGGATTTAAAACAACCTGCAATATCAGTAACAGTTAAAGTAATAGGTCCTGCCTGTAAGCCGGTTGCGTTTGGAGAGGTGGCACCTGAACTCCAACTGTATGTAAATGGCGAAGTCCCACCCGATACGGTTGAATTGGCAGTGCCATTGGTTCCATTAAAACAACTAACATGAGTTGGTGAAAGTAATATAGCAATTACTGAAGGTTGAGTAATTGTATAGGTTGAGGTTATCGGGCAGTTTTTAAAATCTTTCACAGTTACCGTATAACTTTGGGCTGTAAGATTTGAAATTTGGGAAGAAGTACTGCCATTGCTCCACAAATAAGTGTAAGGCCCTGTACCACCTGTTGGGCTTATTGAAATAGTGCCATTGTTTCCTCCAAAACACAATACATGCGTAAGTGCAGAGCCAAGAGCAAGAGGTGTTGGTTGAGTAATACTTACGGGGTTTGTGGAAGTACAGCCCAACCTATTTGTAATTGTTACACTATAAGTACCCAAAGCCAAATTGCTGGCTGTTGGCGTAGATTGTGCCGGGGAAGTGTTCCAGGAGTAGGTATAGGGAGACATACCTCCAACAATGTTAACTGTTGCGGAGCCATCAGCTCCTCCGAAGCAGCTTATAGGAGTTTGAGTAAAAGAAACAGTTCCTGTAAAGTTTATATAATTAATTCTAACAACGTCAGATGCAGAGGGGCAGATTCCATTTCCTGTTGTAGTTAAAGTTAAATCAACAAATCCTGCAGCTAATTCAGCCGGGGTAGGAGAATAGGTAGCCGAAAGTGCTGTATTGCTAGAACCAAATGTGCCTCCACCTCCGGACCAGATACCACCAAATGCACCAACAACAGAACCATTTAAAGTTGTAATTGGATTTTGTTTACAAACTGTTTTATCTGCACCGGCATTGGCAGTAATAGCAACAGAAAAGGAGGTAACAGTGGTAGTTGCGTATGCTGGGGGGCAACCAGAAATATCTGAAAGTTTTACTGTGTAAGTTCCGTTTCCTACAATAATACTTTGTGCAGGATTAACATTATTCCATAAATAGGTATATGGAGGAGAACCTCCACTACCAGTGGCCGTAATCGTTGTAGAAGATTGTCCGACACAAAGTACTGGGTTTTGAGGCGCAATAGTAACTGAAAGCGGAGGTTTAAAAAAAACTCTGACATCATCACAGGCATTTGCAGAGGTGCAGGTAGGAAGACCACAAATTTGAAAATCAATGTAAGCAGGGGGGGAGGGACCCGGTGTAACTGTTGGATATAAACATCCTGCGGAGCAGGATAAATAACTGTTATAGGCACCAATAGCTCCAGGATATATCGATTTCCAAGAAACTGAGGCTGGATCATAGCTTGCTGCGGTAATCTGCCCAGTACATCCTTGATTTATACTAATATCAGAACCCGCAGTAGGAGCTATAATAGGAGGGACAATTTTTATTCCAAACTCAACACTTGAACTTACGTACCACCAAGTATTCATGGTTCTGTTATTTCCAAAATTAGTAGCCCAGCTGTGACAGCCGTTTGGAGGAACCGGTTGACAACCGATTAAGTTTGTGCTTCCTGCTCCACCGGCACATCCACCAATTGCTGAATCATCCCAAAAAAGTTTTGGATACCCTACAATAGTTGGACGAACTGCACTAACGATGAAACCATTGCTGTGAGTCTCCGCATCATAAAAAGGGAAATTTGTAAGACCAAATTTGTAATCTAACTTAATACTTAGTATTGAACTTACTGGAACAGTTACTCCTAATCCATTTTTCCCATCCCAATCTATACAGTCGCCTNNNCTGGAGAAACAATTAATACATCAGTGGTTCCAGACTGATAGCCGGAGATCCCATTAAAATCAAGTAAAATTTCAACCTGACCTGGTTTATTAACAAAAACATCGAAACAATAAAATCCTCCCGGACAACCAGTAATAAATGTTGTATCCGTATATGTTCCAACAGTCCCGGTAGGATAAACAGATATATCGGGATCATTTAAAAATATTTTATACGAGGGATAAGCTGCAAAAGCACAATTGGATTGCCTATCAAGGATGGAATTTCCAGTATTTGTACAGCCTGTGGAATTGAAGGAAACAATGAAACCGTATGGCTGAGCACCATTAAAATCGATTTTAGTAACAATACTGTCATTAGTATAAACAAATAATTTTGCAAAAAAACCATTAGTGGGTAATTGTGTATTAAAATCCCAATTTTTTGACCACAGTCGTCCGTTAATCGCAGTATTTGAAATGGTATTTTGTACTGTAATGTCAAAAAGGTCGAAGATTTTCCAAGTCGTATTCATTACCGTTGGGCTAACAGGGTTAAATTCGATGTAATAATCACCATTCATTGTAGGTGTAAAAACTATTGGTGTGTATCCCGCAGCACCTGCTATAGGCACAGGCCCGGCAACTGCCTGTGCATAGGTAGAAATATATCCTGGTCCAGCTGCAAAAGGAAGTAAAGTAGGACCGGAAACAATGGCGCCTAATGGATTTCTTATCCGATAATAAATATTGTTGCTAGGGGGTTTAAATCCAAAATTAATCTTTTCTTTTGTATAATCCTTAATATGAATATGCAGTCGTTCCTCCGGTGTGGCATTGTAAGTAGCAAAACGTCCTGCACCAAAAGTAAAGGGAGCCGAAAGTTCAATACTTCCGAAATTAGCTGAAGTGGGGCGTAATTGTTTGGTTCCTTCCGCCAAGGAAAAGAAATGCACTGTTACAAACAGATAAATTAAAACTCTATGTAAACGAATTTTCATCTCCATCAATTTTTGCAAGCTGTTTTGAATCTATATTACTGAGATGCAATAGCTAAGTAATACGTTGCAATTTAATCTATTTTTTAAAACAATTTGAAATAATCATTTTAACAAAGTAAGTTTACGTTTTTTGTTGGACAAAGGTTACTATTTGTTTTTAGGGCGATTCCAAAAATTCATTATCAAAAAAAACATCATTATTCAGAGAAGAACACTTGGAACACTTAGAAAGATTGAGGAATTCTCGATGAGGCATTTGAACTTATGTCTTAGTGCTTGTTTTTTTAATTTTTAGAACTGCCCTTATGGGTAATGTCCGAGGCAACTGTTATCATTAAATTTTTAACTGAATTGTATCTTTAGGATGTGAAAATATAGTTTTTTTAATTTCTAAGAATTGTAACATCGCCATTTTTATGAAATGTTTTTCCGTTGTTCAGTTTAATATATGCTTTCCAAATGTAAACATCACCCTGACATAGTTGCCCTCTGTAATAGCCATCCCAGCCTTGTTTAATATCTAATGATTCGAAAATTTCTTCGCCCCATCTATTAAAAATTTCTATTTTAAATTCAACTACTCCAGAAGCATAAGGAAAGAATACATCATTATTAAGGCTGTTCAAATCGTAATTTCCTCCTTGAGACCCATTTGGATTAGGGGTAAATACATTAGGGAAAATAATATCAGTACTTGTTGTAATTTCTGAAAATGCACTGTCAATGCACCCGAATTGATTCATCACAATAAGCTGAACTTGAAAAACACCAACTGAAGTATATGTTTTTTGAGGGTTAAAAAGTGTAGAAGTTCCTCCGTCTCCAAAATTCCAATAATATGAATTGGCACCTGTTGATTGGTTATTTATTATCAAAGCATCGTAAGGAAGATCTAGTTCAGTGGAATTAACAGAGAATGCTGCAGTAGGAACAGGATGCGCTGTGATCATTAATGGTGCTGATAAATTATTTGTGGTACATCCTCCAGATGTACTCACTGTTAAAGCTACATGAAATGTTCCCGATTGATTATAAGTGTGTGTGGGATCCTCCTCCAAGGAGGTTGTTCCATCTCCAAAGTTCCAATCCCACATGGTGATAGGATCTTCCATATTCCCAGCAACTGAATTAGCAAAAAATGGCATGGATCCCGGAACACATAATGCATTTGTATCAGATGTTAAAACAAGTGTTGGTGGTGGAATAAAAAGTACCTCAACCGAATCGGCAACAGATAAACCACACATATTACTCACTGTAACAATGTATGTTGTTGGCTGTGTAGGTGTGACAAGGTAACCATCCGGTTGTGTACCTAAATTATTATTCCATTGGTAGCTGAGTGGACCTGTTATTCCTGTGGTTTCAACGTAAATAAAAGAGCTTTGACCTGGGCAGATAGGAGATGTACCTATTGCCTGAACATTTGCTCCTGTTAAATTATAAACAATAGCAGTAGCGGAGTCAGGAGTTCCTGCGCACCCAATTTGATCAAAAGCAACTACAGTATAAGT
>JAIOQD010000409.1 GCA_021413595.1 Bacteroidota bacterium
GTAGTTTATTTCTCTTCTCAAAGCCAACAAGGTTTAATTGAATTAAAGGATGAGCTCTGGAAACAATTAAATAGCAAAGATACCGGCTTTGATTATTAGAAAAAATCAATAAATGTTTGGTTCTATTACTGTTGCAATATAAAGCTCTATCATTTTCTTTGTACTTAACTTTAAACTAGAGTTAATAATGGCAAAAAAAATTAAAACGTTTTTTTTATTTCTATAAAACAGAATATTTTTAAATATATATAATGTTCTCCTCGATTTTGATGAACATATCATAGCCAATAAAATTGATCAATTCGATTTTCTTATAAAACAGGAAAATGAAATTAAAAGTTATTGATAAATTAGAACATCGCAAACAAAAAGTTGTCCCTCTACCACATTTCTTATATAGATTGTTGCGTTACGGATTTTTTTCTTTTTCCTTAATTCTATTTTCAGTTGGGATCGGGACGGTAGGCTATCATTATTTTGCTCAATTATTTTGGATAGATAGCTTTCATATGTCTAGTATGATCTTAACGGGAATGGGGCCTGTAGTAGAAATGAAAACGGTGGAATCAAAACTGTTTTCTTCGTTTTATGCACTTTACAGCGGTGTAGCATTTTTAAGTATTCTTGCTGTTTTCTTTACTCCAATTATACATCGATTGCTCCATATATTGCACATTGAAGGACAAGAAGGAAATGCAGAAATCGAAAGCGATAACAAATAATTGTTTTAAATCTATATTGCTGAATGCTTTATTTCATTTCACTTGTAAGTCATAGTTGCAGTCAATACATGATTTTATTTAATAGTTAAATAATAAATTAATTTGAGTTTAATCAGTTCCATAAAAGACCTTGACATCCAACTGTTTCTTTTTTTGAACAGTAAACACAACGATTTTTTTGATGTGCTGATGTATTGGTTTAGCCATAAATTTTTTTGGATTCCTCTTTATTTAGTTTTCCTTTTCCTTGTCTTCAAACAAGTAGGCCGGAGGATTTGGTTGGTGATCCTTGCCGCAGCATTGCTTATATTATTGAGTGACCAGATCTCGGTACATGCCTTTAAAAATGTTTTTCTGCGTTTACGCCCATGTCATAATTTATTGATACAGGCAAAGGTACATTTGCTGAATGGCCATTGTGGAGGTGCTTATGGTTTTGTTTCCTCACATGCTGCAAATACATTCGCTTTGGCAATGTTTTTAAGTTTATTCTTTCATGCGAGATTTAAATATTTTGGATCCCTTATTTTTTTATGGGCTTCATTGGTTGCATACAGTCGCATATACAGTGGTGTTCATTACCCTGCCGATGTTGCTGTTGGAGCAATTGTAGGGATGGGGATCGGTGTAGCTGTGTTTAAAATATATGTTTTAGGTCAGGATAAAATATATAAAGCAGAATGAAATATATTTTACTTTTTTTTATTTCTTTGAACCTTACTGTATCTGCCCAGAATATAGACATTGATATTTTGAAAAGTATTAACCTCAACCGCAATAAAAAATTAGATAATACATTTATTGCCCTTAGCAATTCGGTGGTTCCTGTGAGTATTGCAGTTCCTTTAGGCGTAATAGGTGCGGGGTGTATAAAACATGATAGTATTATAAAAAATAAAGGAATAGTTATTGGTGCATCGCTGGCGATAGCAGCTGGTATTACAACAGGTTTGAAGTATTCTGTGAAGCGGGAAAGGCCATTTATTTCATATCCTACAATAGATAAGGTCATGAATGCTGGTAGTCCATCGTTTCCATCTGGACACACTTCAGATGCCTTTGCAACAGCTACATCCTTATCTTTAGCTTTCCCTCAATGGTATGTGATAGCACCATCATTTGTTTGGGCTTGTTCTGTGGGCTACTCAAGAATGGATCTAGGGGTGCATTATCCGAGTGATGTTTTAGCCGGTGCTGCTATTGGCACAGGCACATCCTATCTATGTTACAAAGCAAATAAATGGTTATATGAACGACACTTTAGAAAATAAATTTTTATATTTGTAGGAACATTAAAAATTGTGTACTCCATTTAAACTTCTGCCCCTTAGTTTCAAAAAATAAGATTTGAAAATCTGAAAATAATATTGGATTTATACATGAATAATTTGCTTTTAATATTTTTGGGTGGTGGATTGGGAAGCATTTCTCGTTTTGGCATTGGAGCCTTTGTTCAATTAAATTTTAAATCTGTTTTTCCTTTAGCAACATTATGTTCAAATATTATCAGTTGTTTGATACTTGCACTTGCTGTTGGGATATTTAACGAAAAGTTAATCACTAATCCAAGTTTGAGAATGTTTCTCTTAGTAGGGTTTTGTGGCGGATTTAGTACGTTTTCAACCTTTAGTTTCGAAACGATGGAGCTAATGCGATCTGGAAATTTAATGATTGCAATTGCAAATATTTTAATAAGTGTAATAGTATGTATTGCCTTAATTTATTTTTTAACTAAACAAGTGTAAATAAGTGAAAACAAATCAGATGAAAAAATTAGGAATTATACTTTGTATTGGAGCCTTGTCTTCATTACTACTATCATGGGGCACGTTTGGTCATGAACATATTAACAGAGCTGCAGTGTTTTCTTTGCCAGAACCGCTACAGCGTTTTTTTTATAATCATATTGATTTTATTACTCAGGAAGCTAGTATTCCTGATTTACGTAAACATACAATCAATGATAAAGCAGAAGGACCGCGGCATTTTATTGACTTGGAAAATTTTGGTGCTTTGGATAGTTTACCTAAAACTTTAATAGAAGCAAAAAGTAAATATGATGAAAAATTTCTTCAACAAAATGGAATTTTACCTTGGTATATGGAAGACCTGATGGTAAAGCTCACCAAGGCTTTTAAGGAAAAAAAGAAAACAGAAATTCTTTTCCTCGCTGCTGATTTGGGACACTATA
>JAIOQD010000410.1 GCA_021413595.1 Bacteroidota bacterium
CTTGGATCGCTGCACCAATTGCAACAACTTCGTCAGGATTAACACCTTTTGAAGGGGCTTTTCCGAAGAATTTTTGCACTGCATCAACAATAGCAGGAATACGGGTTGAACCACCAACTAATATAATTTCATCAATATCAGAAGTACTTAACCCAGCATTTTTCAAAGCTGTTTTACATGGTTCGATCGTACGTTTGATCAAATCATCTACCAATTGCTCAAATTTTGCTTTTGTTAATGAACGTACCAAGTGTTTTGGAATACCATCAACAGGCATAATGTATGGTAGGTTAATTTCAGTAGTTGCTGAGCTTGATAATTCTATTTTCGCTTTTTCAGCAGCTTCTTTCAAACGTTGCAATGCCATTGGATCTTTTGATAAGTCAATACCATTTTCAGATTTGAATTCAGCAACCAACCAATCAATTATTTTATGGTCAAAGTCATCACCACCTAAGTGAGTATCACCATCAGTTGATTTTACTTCAAATACACCATCACCAAGTTCAAGAACTGATACGTCATGAGTACCACCACCGCAGTCAAATACTACGATTTTCATTTCTTTGCCTCTTTTATCAAGACCATAAGCCAAAGCAGCTGCTGTAGGCTCATTGATGATACGCTTAACTTTTAAACCTGCAATTTCGCCTGCTTCTTTAGTAGCCTGACGTTGTGCATCATTAAAATAAGCAGGAACAGTAATAACTGCATCCGTTACTTCATGTCCAAGATAATCTTCAGCCGTTTTTTTCATTTTTTGAAGAATGATCGCTGAAATCTCCTGAGGAGTATATTTTCTATCATCAATCAGTACGCGGGGCGTATTGTTATCACCTTTTACTACTTTGTATGGAACGCGGGTAATTTCTTTTGTTACTTCATCAAAAGTATGTCCCATAAAACGTTTAATAGAATAAACGGTTTTTGTAGGGTTAGTTATTGCCTGACGTTTTGCAGGTTCACCAACTTTACGTTCACCATTTTCTACAAATGCCACAATAGAAGGCGTTGTACGTTTGCCTTCACTATTTGGAATTACAACTGGTTCATTGCCTTCCATTACAGAAACACAAGAGTTTGTTGTTCCTAAATCTATACCGATAATTTTACTCATACTGTTTTGTTTTTTTTATTTGATAATTATTTTTTTTACCGTAATAGACGTTTTCAATGATTATGCCATTAGTAATTAATCGAAATAATGGCATAAAAAAAGCGCCACATCTTATTGTGACGCCTTTTAATATGACAAAGAGACAGAATTAATTTGAAAATTTAACAATTTGAAAATTAAATTGGCACATTTTCAAATTAGCGCATTTTCAAATTGTTTTACTGGCAAAATGCTCCTAAATGGTTAGAAAACTTCAAATCCTTAGTATATTGGCCACAGGAAAGAGAATCCCATGTAACTATTGCCATTGCTTTGGAAAACGAGGTTTTGGTATATCGTGAAGAAAGAACCCCTAAGCCATTTGTAATATTTGTAAATTCGGGTTTTTCCTGAACAATACTTGTTGAAGGTCTGTTTACTTCAATAAATGTATTCAAATCATCACCTCCGGCAACTATAATTATATCAACATTTCCTGGAATTCTGCCAAGCAAGCCTGCAAAATCATCTAGTTGATTTCCAGTGAATTGTAAGAAACCTTGTCCTATAAAATCATTTTTCATAGTTTCAGCCCCAGCTAATCCTTGTGTTTTTTGTGCCGGAAAAACCCAATCCAATGTTTTTTGAACATTACCGGTTGTGGTAGAATCAACATAATTTAATCGAATGATCATTTGATATAGTTTTGCATTTTTTCCGCTTTGCCATCTAACCTGGTAGAGATAATTATCATTATTTGAAAGAATGCAGCTAAAAAATGGAGAATTTGGGTTTGGATTGGAGAACGTACCAAAATCAGTGATCAAGCTTGTTTGCGAGCTCACCTCAACACCTGTTTCGTTATTTTTGATAATTAGTTTGTAAGTATTATCAGAATTGAGGGCATTTCCACCAGTAGAAGCAAAAGAATAGATCGCATTTGCCTGATCGGCATAATAAAAAGTCCCGGGAGCCTTTGCAATGGTATTGTCAGGACTAAGGTTGTATGAATTTAATTCAACACCATTTTTTATACTTTTTAAAACTACACTTAATGAATTTACAAATTGAGTAGAATCTTTTACCTGAGCATATCCAAAAGCATTTCCTTCCCCTAAAAAAGCTTTATTTATTTTGATATATTGTTTTGGTTGAGATTGATCCAAGAGGCCATAAACAACCATAGTTTCTTTGTAGTCGCCAATTACAGCCAGATCAGTGCTGCAGGCTGAAAATAATGTTACAGAAAGTAATAGTAAATAATTGATTTTTTTTCTCACGGTGTTTTATGCGTTTTTATTGATAAAGTACAAATGTATTATTTATTAATTTGAAAATTAAATAAGTATATTTTAAATATTCCGCACCTGTATCTGAACACCTCTGAAAAAATTACCACTAAGGCACTGAGTTCACAAAGGAACACTAAGTTTTTCTTAGTGAAACCCAATGCTCTTAGTGTTTATTGTGGCATTTCACCTTAATTTTTTTTAACTAAATTTTAAACAACCTCTAAGGCGCTGATGTTAAACGAGTAACACTAAGTTTTTCTCAGTGAAACTCAGTGTTCTTAGTGTCTTAGTGGTGACTCATTTTTGTCCATGGAACACTAAGTTTTTCTCAGTGAAACTCAGTGTCTTAGTGTTGACTCATTTTTGTCTGTTTTTATAAAAATCAGGCTCTTAATTTTTATAAAATTGTCTTTTAGGGGGCATAAACAATTTGTCATACACCCTCAATTATTGATCTTACCTCACTAACGTAACCTTGCCGGTGTATTTGTGAGGATTCATTTTTATATCGGTAAGTTTGATCAAATAAATATATACGTCCATTTGGGCTAATTCAGTTCCATAGTTTGCTTTGCCATCCCAAGGTTTGTTGATGTCGGTTGATACGAAAACTAAATTACCCCATCGGTCAAATATTTTCATATCAAAATCCTTAATAAAAATTCCTTTACCAATAAAGGTATCGTTTATGTCATCATCATTTGGAGAAAAGGCATTTGGTATGTAAAATGCAAAGTCGGGCTCTATGATCACGTTTTGATAGGATGTATCCGCACAACCGTATTGAGTAGAAGTGATTAGGGTTATTGTATAAGTTCCTGTATCGGCATAAGTATGTGGGGCAGGGTTAAACAGGGATTCCATCTGGAGGTCGCCAAAATCCCATTTCCAAAAATCAGTACCTGTTGAAGCGTCCACCACAAAAACAGAATCGTTTGAATAGCAATGTTCAAAATTAGATGAATAGCCTGAAGGGCTTCCATCACCTACATTCCACATCCATTGAACATTTGTACCGGTTAAAACGGAGGAAGCGTCTTGAAAATAAATACAGAATAACTCGCAGCCAACCGTATCGTTGGCTGCAAAATGTACATCCGGATTAGGATTAACAATAGTGGTTTTAATTATAGAATCAGAACATCCAAAATTAGAAACAACAAGCAGATGAACCAGGTATGAGCCCGGATCAGCATACAGATGAGAAGCAACCTGATTGTTGCTTTGTGGGCTGCTGTCACCAAAATCCCAAGTCCATGCCTGGAGCGTGTCAGTTGTTAAAATAGTTGATAGATCATTGAAGGTGGTGGTGATTCCGTCACATACATTGGCTGCATAAAACTGAGGTGCGGGTAGCGGATGAACCACTACGTTTTTTGCAGTGGTATCTTTACATCCATTATTTGTTGTGGATACCAATGTAACGTTGTATGTTCCCGGATCTGCATACATATAACCTGGGTTTTGTGTGATATCCAAAGGATCATTATTACTAAAATCCCATGACCAGCCAACAATACTTCCACTTGAAACAGTTGAGAGATCGTTAAAATTCAAGATCCGATTTAAACACACATTAGTAAACCCAAAATTAGCGACCGGTAAGGGATTTATAACCACAGCCGCAGTTCCGGTTTGTGTTTGAAAACAAGTGGTAGAGCCGGCTTCCGCAACACTTACAAGGGTATATGTAAATGTACCCACAGTTCCTGTGGGTGCAGCAAGTGTCACGCTATTTCCATTTGTTGTACTGATGGTTTGATTTGCTCCGCCATTAACTTTATAGGTGAAGGTATAAGGTGCAATGCCATTGGCTCCTGTAAATGTAATGTTTGGTGGGTTAGAGTTTTTACATACGGCAATGGCACCGGCAATAGTGGCGGTTGGCAATGGGTTTACTGTAACAATAGCATCACCGGTTTGAGTCTGGGAACAGGCAATAGAACTGGCCTCTATTACACTTACAAGGGAGTAAGTAAAGGTGTCGGCCACAAGTGTTGGTACAGATACCTGCACACTATTTCCCGTGCTGGTTACTGTAGGCTGTGTTACAGTATTGATTGAAAAGGTAAAGGTATAAGGAGCTGTACCATTCGCCCCTGTGAACGTTATGACCGGTGCGGAACCATCTTTACAAACTGAAGTTGTTCCTGTTATTGTAGCCGTTGGTAAGGGATTCACTGTTATTGTTGCGCTTCCGCTTTGTGTCTGGGAGCAAATAGAAGGGCTTGCGTCCTGTATGCTTACCAAAGAGTATGTAAATGTACCTGCTGTTCCTGTTGGAGCTTGCACAATCACACTGTTTCCACTGATGGTACTTACCGTTTGATTCGCACCGCTATTAATGGAATATGTAAACGTATAGGGTGGAGTACCTGCATTCCCTGTAAAAGTGATATCCGGTGAAAGACCATCTTTACATACTTTTGTTGTGCCGGTTATTGTAGCTGTTGGTATAGGGTTCACTGTTACCGTTGCACTTCCAGCCTGCTGTTGAGCACATAAAGTAGAGCTGGACTCCCTTACACTTACTATGGAATATACAAACGTTCCTGAAACAGATGTAGGTGCAAGAACAGAAATACTGTTGCCACTGCCAGTGGTTATTGTTGGCTGCGTTGCCCCATTAATAGCGTATGTAAATGTATAAGGAGCTATGCCATCTGCACCTGTGAAAGTAATATCTGATGGAGTATCTCCTTTACATATTGTTGTGGTTCCCGTAATTGTTGCGGTAGGCAATACCTTTACCGTTACCGTTGCAGTCCCGGTCTGTGCCTGCATACAGCCGGATAAGCTTGAATCTTTTATACTTACCAGCGCATAGATAAACGTTCCTGCAACACTGGTGGGTGCTGCAAGAGTGACACTGCTTCCTGCGGTGGTGCTTAATGTTTGATTTGTTCCCCCATTAATAGTATAAGTAAATGTATATGGCGGAGTACCTATCGCTCCTGTGAACGTTATATTTGGTAAAGCACCATCCTTACATACTTGTACAGTACCTGATATTGTGGCTGTAGGGGATGGATTTACTTTTATGGTGGCAGTTCCTGTTTCTATTTGAGAACAGGAAGTTAAACTTCCATATTGTACTTTTATCATTGTGTAAACGAAGGTACCAACGATGGATGTTGGTGCAGGCACTATTGCACTGTCTCCGATGCTGTTCACTGTTTGATTAGCTCCTCCGTTGATAGTATATGTAAACGTATAGGGAGCTATACCACCATTGCCTTTAAAAATAACGTTTGGTGAAACAGCACCTTCACATACTTCTGTGGATCCCGTGATGGTAGCTGTTGGTAACGGATTTACGGTAATTGTTGCTGTTCCGTTTTGCAATTGAGAACAAGCTGTTGAACTTGCCTCCTGCACACTTATCAGTGTATATGCAAATGTTCCCGCTACATTTGTTGGTGCAACAATGGTAGTAGTATTCCCACTAGTAGTGGTTATTGTTTGATTTGCTCCTCCATTTAAATTATAAGTAAAGGTAAAAGGAGCCGTACCATCTACTCCTGTAAAGGTAATATTAGGTTCAGTGCCATCTTTACACACCCCTCTTGTACCGCTTATTGTTGCTGTGGGCAATGGGTTTACCCGCACTATTGCACTGTCTTTTGAACTACAACCAAGTGATGTTGTAGTAACAGTATAAGTTGTGGTGTCGGGATTTGCTAAGCTCACTGTTGGGTTTGATGCTATTGCGCTGCTCAGGCCTGTTGCAGGGAACCAACTGTATGAATATCCTGGAACAGATGCAGTTCCGAGCAAACCAAAAGTACTAATAGGACAAGAAGTGGTGTCCTGTCCAGCATTGGATAGAGGAATCGGATTAACAGTAATTTTTAGAGTATCCTTTGAAATACAGCCCATACGGTTGGTGGTAAGGATATAGTTGGTTGAAACAGGCAATGCGGTTACATTCGAACTTGTAAGAACCGGATTGGAGATAGCCCCATTATTTAAGTTGGTTATTGGTGACCAACTATATGTATAGCCTGTTACAGGGGGAGTGCTGAGTGTCATTAATTGACCGGAGCATAAGGTGCTGTCATTTCCTAAACTAATTAATCGGGGGGAGATAATCAGTTGTGAAGGATAACATACGCAAGGGTTAACGGCTGTTCTTATAACAGCAATTATAGAACAGGCCTGACCGGCAGCAACATTAAATGTTTTAGAGTAAGGCACTGTTGCATTATTAGTTACAAAAAGTGTATCTTGTTTTAAGTATACATCTCCTGTGTTGTAAATTCCATTTCCATTGGTATCATAATAAAACTGAATGATGGAATTAGCGCCAGTAAGGATCGCCTGCCCTGTATTGGTAATATCCAGCTTTACCGTTACGGTTTCACCTGAGGAAGGATTGGGTATAGAAGTGGCGGATCCATTGCTTAGAGAGAGGTATGCTTTGTATGTAAAAACAGAAAGCGTAGTGTCTCCGGTAGCTATATTTATACCGCAATTTATTCCAGATTGAGAGCAGGCCACATTTGTTGAGCTGGTGGTTTGTGCTTCAAATTCGGTGATTTCACAGGAAAGTTCCTGCGGGTTTCCGTTATAATCAAATGTAAATTTACTGCTGTCACCGGCTGCAATACCAACAGGTAATTTCCATTTCAGATATACGTTCCCGTTCAGTGTATATTGTGCAGGAACCCCAATAGCAGGAGGGTTGTGAATGCCGGAAAAAGAACCGGAAATAAAGGAAACGCCTGCAGGCAACTGCACCACTATGGAGTCGGTAGTGCTAAATGCTGCCGGTCCGAGGTTGCTCACAGTAACAGCCAGTGACGAATTATTGGCACAGGGTGAAAGATAGGTGGTGAGTAATTTAATAGCTGTAAGGTAGGGTGTGGTTGCACCGGTAATGCCAAGTTGTGAGGAAAGCGCTACTTCCTGTCCGGTAGGCAAGCCGCATGCAGCTTCACCTAAAAGATTAAAAGCGATAATACTTCCGGACGTATAACCACATGTAGTTACGACTTTAAAGGTAAGCTTGAATGAATTAAGCGTAGGTTCAAGAATACCTTTCAAACCGTTGTCAATAATAGTGCTGTCGGAGGAAGAAATATTCCACTGCCATGTGGTGCCACCTAAAAATACCGGATCGGAGATGCTTACATAAGGGCTGGAAACAGGATACTTCATCCTAGACGAGCCGGGAATAAGTGAAACGCCTAAAGGGAGAATGGCTTTAAGGTATACATGGTAAGCCGTTCCTAACTGAACGTTCATGGCCTCTGCTGTATAGTTTGCAGTGTCGCAGAGCTGAACGGTGGATGGTGGTGCTGTGACATTCACAATTAGAGCCGGCATAAGGGGGGTAAGTGATAATTTGAACGATTTTGGAGTGCAAGGATATTGTGCTACACTGGTTGGGTAACCTGCATTGCAGTTCCATCCCGAATAAATAATTATACTATCTTTTGCACAGGAAATAAATACTGCGGTGATCCTGAAATTACGCATGATACCTGCATTTATTGTTCCAACCTG
>JAIOQD010000417.1 GCA_021413595.1 Bacteroidota bacterium
ATGGTAGTATTGAAATAATAAAAAAACGTGGCGGAGATATTTTAAACATATATTTGCAGGTGGATGAAAATCACTGGTATTATTTTAATTATACACGAGGGGCTATGCTAGCTGTATCATCGCTAGAATCATTTAACACAAGTATAAAAGACTTAAAACCAGATAAGCGTAAAAAAGCTGGCGAAAAAGGAGTTCCGGATTATAATTTTAATATTTGTCCACCAAGCAAAAAAACACTGTTTTTGCGTAAAACTAAAACTGTAGAAGAATAGTGCTAACATCAACTAACATATTATTTTTACTAGGTGCTTACCTCTTGGGATCTATTCCAACTGCGGTATGGATAGGGAAATATTTTTACAAGATAGATGTGCGTGAGTATGGAAGTGGAAATGCAGGCGCAACCAATGTTTTCAGAGTGCTCGGTAAAAAGGCAGGTATTCCTGTTTTATTGATTGATGTATTAAAAGGTTTTGTCGCTGTCAGTTTAGCTAATTCAAGTGATTATATAGTTGGCTCCAATCAGTTCATTAATTTACAATTAGTATTAGGCATTGCATCTTTAGTTGGTCATATTTTCCCAATATTCGCATCATTCCGTGGAGGTAAAGGTATAGCTACACTTTTGGGAATTATATTGGCAATTCTTCCTTTTGCTGCATTTATCTCAATAGGAATTTTTATTATCGTATTGCTTGTTTCCAGCTATGTATCTTTAAGCTCAATGACTGCCGCTGTGGCATTCCCTATAATTGTGATCCTAGGTTTTAAAACCACAACCCCATCTTTAATAATATTTTCAATATTAATTGCCATAATGGTTTTAATAACTCATCAAAAAAATATAGAACGTTTACTTCGAAGAGAAGAGTCGAAAGCTAAGTTGATAAATAAAAAGAAAGCAAAACCTGACGCTAACAAATAATACAGAATTAATTAAGAGTTCAGGTATTGGAAAATTAGAAATAGTTCTATCATTCAATGATTAAATCAACAAAACTTCAAATACGAAAAAAGCTTAAAGTAACTACTACCCTACCCTCTCATTATAAAAAAACAGTAATAGTATTAGCATTAATTTGCTTTAGAATTTCTATTAATGCCCAAACCATAATCATTAACGGCCAGGCATACGATAAAGACAGTAAACTGCCATTACCCAAATTAATGATCATTAATAAACGAACAAACTTAGGGACCTTCGCTGACACTGAAGGCAAATTTTCTCTCAATGCATTACAATCAGATACCATCATGCTATCAGCACTTGGCTTTAAACTCAAAAAAATAACCTTAAAAGATTCTACCGCAAAAAAACAGTATTATATTAATATCCCTCTCGAAAAGTTATATTTCACATTAAAAGAAGTAAGTGTATTTGCCTCCCGTAACTTAAATGAAATTCAAAAAGACATTGATAAACTCGGAATAAAAAAAAGATATACAGTTACAGGAATTGATGCAATAGAAAGCCCTGTAACTTATTTATACGAACGATTTAGCAAGTTTTCAAGATCAAAACAAAAAGTGGCTCAGTGGGAAAATGAAGATTTTAAGCGCGACATTTTAAGAGATCTATTTCGATTATATATTAAACATGAAATTATTGATTTAACAGAAGAAGAATTTGATGCCTTCATAAAATATCTTAACCTGAGTGATGAGTTTATTCAAAATGCATCACAATTAGAACTTACCATGGCAATAAAAGGTAAGTACGAAAGTTTTAAATATCGCTGGAAATAATGCCGTCAAATTATGAACATCTGGAATCAAGCGCCATTTATCCGTTTACTACTTCCATTTTTAGCAGGTATTATTACTGCAGTTTTTTTTCCATTTCAATTACAATATAGTTTTTATATTATTTTAATAGTTGCCATAATTATGGGCTTGTTCATACTAGTCCCCAAATTAACTATTTCCTATAGAAATTCCTGGTGGTTTGGTTTACTTGTAAATGGCGCACTGTTTATATTTTCGTACCACTTAACTATTCTTAATACTGAAAGTTTTTCCATTGATCATTTTTCAAAATCTACCAATAGTTCATATTTTGTTTATTCCAGACTCACAGAACCCTATCTGGAAAAAGAAAAATCCTTAAAGGTTGTTGTAGAAGTACTTGAGGTAAAAAAAGGAGAACAGTGGAAAAGCACCTGTGGCAAGGCAATGGTCTATTTAAAAAAAGATTCTCACTCTTTGAAATTAAAGTATGGCGATGAATTGGTGATGAAAGCTGATTTTAAAGAGGTACCGCCCCCACAAAATCCAGGAGAATTTAACTATAAACGTTTTTTGGCTTTTCATAATGTTTATCATCAGGCATTTGTAAAAAATGGTGATTGGGTGTATAGCGGCCAAAATTCAGGGAATTTCTTAATGCGGTATTCCATAAATTTAAGAGATGGTTTATTGAATGTCCTTAAAGAAAATCATTTGTATGGAGATGAATTTGCGGTGGGGTCAGCATTGTTATTAGGCTGTGTGGATAAGTTAGATGCAGATATCATTTCAGCATATTCAAGTACCGGAGCACTACATGTATTATCGGTATCTGGTTTACACGTTGCAATTGTTTACGTGATTTTCAATTGGCTACTTTCATTTTTAAATAAAATTAAATATGGAAACATTATTAAAGCAATTTTACTGATCTTATTGCTTTGGTTTTATGCTGCACTCACAGGTTTGTCTCCTTCCGTTTTGCGAGCGGCTACCATGCTTAGTTTCATAGTTATTGCAAAAGCATACGATAGATATACCAATATCTATAATACCTTGGCCGCATCGGCTTTTTTACTTTTGCTTATTAACCCCTATTTAATAATGCAAGTTGGGTTTCAACTTTCTTACCTTGCAGTGATCGGAATTGTGTATATACAACCAAAAATATATAATTGGTTTGAAGTAAAAAACTGGTTATTAGATCAGATCTGGACTATTACTTCCGTTTCAATTGCAGCCCAAATAGCCACATTTCCGTTAGGGTTGCATTATTTTCATCAGTTTCCAAATTATTTTTTGTTGTCTAATTTAATTGTTATCCCTATTTCAACGTCTATTATTTACCTGGGTATTACATTATTTGCTTTTGCTAAAATTTCAATAATCGCAGGATATTTAGCAATAGGCTTTGGCTGGTGTGTTTGGTTGTTGAACCAATCAGTACTTATAATTGAAAAGTGGCCCTATGCTTTGCTTCACAGCATCTCCATTTCAGTGATGGAAACATGGCTTCTTTATGGATTAATTGTATTGTTTTTCTTCTATTTCGCTAATAGAAAATTCAATCATCTGATAATTGCACTAACTTTTGCCATAGCCATACTATGGTCACAGCTAATTGAACAACATCAACAATCTCAACAAAAAAGTTTTATCATTTACAATATTCCGAAAACAAGTGCGATGGATTTCATTAGTTCTAAAAGCAATGTACTCCTTACCGATTCTACATTTGCTCAAAACAAAAATGGTCTGCTATTCCGTGTAATGCATAATTGGTGGGATTTAGGAATAAATAAAACTACCATCATTTCAAACAATTTCAAAACAAATAATCTTACTATAAATAATAATTTCATACAATTTTATGAAAAACGAATAGCAATTATAAATGCAAAGGGGACAATAAAAAACACAAAGACCTTACCTTTAAAACCAATATCAATAGACTATCTAATCATTTCAAAAAATCCATACCTTAATTTTCAAGAAATTAAAAAACAATATGATTCAAAAATTATCATTTTCGATTCATCCAACTCTGAATACAATATTAGTAAGTGGAAATCTGAATGTAATAGACTAAATAAATCTTATTACTCAGTTATGGATTCAGGTGCATTTGTGGTTAATTTGTAAAAATGAACCCTCCCGGCCTTTCTTCAAAGAAGAAGAGAAGAACCAACACACAATCCATCTGCTGTGTGGCTTCTGTGTTGCGCCCCTTTCTTCTTTGAATAATTAGGTGGGCTTTTTTTGTATATTCGCACTATGAATTTTAAAATTGGTGATAAAGTTAGTTTTCTGAACGAAAAAGGCAATGGAACGGTAAGTAAAATAATTAACAAAACTACTGTTGGTATTACCATTGAAGATGGATTCGAAATTCCCTATGCGGTTTCAGAACTGGTTTTAATTTATAATGGAGCTAAACCTGAATTGCATCTTGAAAATACTGTTCATACTATTGTATCTTCCGAAATAAAATCGAATCAGCATCAATCCCACCAGGAAATGAGCCTTAAGGGAATAAAAAAAACGGAACAAGAAAAAATTTCTGTTGCCTTCTCTCCTGAAAAGATAAATGATATTACAAATTCAGACATCAACGTATGGCTCATCAATAATACAGCATATCAATTATTGTTTACTTACTCTTTGTTTCAAAACGGGAATTTTAAAACCCTTGAAACTGGTACTGCCAAACCTTATGAATCATTATTGATTGAAACGGTTGATAGAAAAGAACTAAGTGATTTTTCTACTTTTAAAATTGAAGCATTATTTTTTGATGTTAAAGAACATGAGCATCAGCCCCCTATAAGTGAAATGGTTAAATTAAAACCAATAAAACTTTATAAAGAAAATGCTTTCACAGAAAACAGTTTTATTCCGGAAAAGGCTTTAATAATAGACGTTTATCGTATGAATGACTATTTTGAAGAAACTAATTTCCAAACAAAATTAGATCTGTCGAAAATCTTATTTCAGAAACAATCACAATCAGCTTCGCCAAAAAGATCCAAGCAACATGCCATCAACAACCCAGCGTACGAGATGGAAATAAATTTGCATATCGAAGAATTATTGGACAATTATAAAGGAATGAGTAATGCTGAAATAATTTTGGTACAATTAAAACATTTCCAAACGGCCTTAGATACTTCAATTAATGAGCATTATAGGAAATTGATCATTATTCACGGTGTAGGTAATGGTAGATTAAAACAAGAAGTTCGTACCATACTTTCCTCTTATCAGAATCTTCAATTTCATGATGCATCCTATAGCAAATATGGGTTTGGAGCTACCGAAATTTTAATTAGCTAAAAAGAATCGTTCTATTGCTTTAGTAACTGTTACGAAATTAAGTTTACAAAATTTGCTGCACTTTCCTAAAAGTATGAATATTTTGCAGCACTGTTTTATCAACAAACAAGGAGTATTGTTTAATTTGTTTTCGACTTTAAAGTTTATTTAGTTTGCAACAAAATTGGCAGTTTTTACGTAAGATAAAGGTTGAAGAAAAAATATTAAATACTTCCTTGAATATAATAATATGAATCTTAGCAAAATACTCATACTATTAATTTTTGCATCTAATCTCCTGATACATACTACAAACTGCTCAGCGCAAAACATTGGAATCAACAATACCGGTTCTGTGCCCAACTCTTCTTCCTTATTAGATATTGATGCAGCGCCAGCTAACAACAAAGGGCTGCTTATACCTCGTATGGCTCTGGTTTCATCAACAGATGCAATAACAATTACCACTCCCGCTACCAGCTTACTTGTTTACCACACAGGAAGTGTTGGTTTACCGGCTGCCGGCTATTATTATAATTCAGGAACTTCTGGCTCACCTGTTTGGGTACAATTACTAAATGGAGGCTCTCCCGGAACAGCATGGATGCTCACCGGTAATACCGGCACCACAGGAGGACCTAACTTTTTAGGGACAAAAGATAATATTTCATTGCGCTTCCGCACAAACAATACCCAACGGTTTATTATCGATTCGTTGGGTAAGGTGGGGATTGGAACTACTCCCCCCGGAGCTAAACTTGATGTTGAAGGTTCAACCAATGGCTCCATAACTTCATTAACTCAAAGTATTTCAAATAGTGGAATTCTTATATCGTCTGATATCACAAATACTTTTCATAACTCTGGTATATTTTGGAGGTCGGTTAATAATAACCCAACAAAACCGAAAGCAGGAATTTGGATGTATAACGAAAATGGGCCCGGATCCTGGCTTTTATTTGGTACTTCCAACTCATATGCAACAGGTATTACCAACACAGCTTTAGCTATAGCGCCAAGTAGCAATATAGGTATTGGAACAACCACCCCTGCATTAAAACTTTCTATTGGATCTAATTTGCATGCAGCAGGCGATGGGATTCTATTGGATGGTGTTTTGAGGATGGCTTGGGGCACAAGCATTCCTACGCCAGCGGCAGGCAATATGTATTTATGGCATGAATCAAGTGATGGTTCCGCCCGATTTAAATTTTCTAACGGAAACACTCCCCTTATTATTGATGATGGCGGCAATGTAGGTATCGGAACCACAACACCCCTATCAAAACTACAAATCAATGGAGATCTGGCAACCCAAAACGGGCAGGTTAAACGAGATTTTCTTACATGGAATACTCCCGCTAATTCAAATGTAATGATACATATAAAAACGAATATTACCTGTGCAAACATCATGTATCGTTTTTTGATTGAAGGATATAATTATGGAACAGCAAAAGCTATAAATTCTGAAGCCGTTGGCTATGC
>JAIOQD010000418.1 GCA_021413595.1 Bacteroidota bacterium
GAGAGTAATGATGGGCAGACATTTGAAGTTTTGACTATTAAGCAAAACAAAGAATATCAAACTTTACTGGACAGACTTCTTAAAAACGAAATAATTCCGCAAATCAACAAGGACATTGAAGGCATACAAAAAATAATTCAAGTTGACATTGACTCTGCTAACAAGGTTCATTACATTGTCTATCAGCACAACGAAAATTTACATACCTTTTCAAAACCGACAATAAAAGCCCTTAAATCAATACTCACAGGACTTGACTTACTTAAAAAGCAAAACAGATATGGTTTTGTAATTTCAAAAGAAACCATAATGACAAAACAAAACGAAGCTTCGCTTCGTTTTGTTGGTCTTTTTGAGTTGTTCAAACAGCAAAATCTTTTAGACAATAATTTTCTTGCACCCGAAGTTATTGAAAAGCCAACACCAAATTTTCAATCTGATATTTATTCGGTTTTCAAATGCTTTGAGGAACTACTTCAAAATAATCAAGACAAAATTCTTCAAGAGATTTTTGCAAAATCTCTTGAAGAAAAACGGACAAGCCGTTTTTCTAAATATTCTGAAATTTTAGAAGAACTTGACAAGGTTAAAATTTCTACTATTTCAGTTCAGCAAAGTGGACAGCCGGCAATTAAAGTAGTAGTAAAGCAAGAGGACAACGCAAGGTTTCAACCGACTTTAGCTGAAATGAATAATGATTGTTATTTCCTACTTGACCGCAATCTTTCAGAAGGTAAGGGACAAGTTACAGGACAATTTTCAACAAAGAATTTTAGTGGTCGCTTTTTTTCTGACCGACAAGGTTATATTTTCATTCCAGTTCAAGGCATCAAAAACCAACCATTTATAAAAGCCATTCAACAAGGTTTTATTACAGAATACGGTTTTGATTTTAACCCCATTAAGTATTTTGACAATTACACTTACTTCTATAAAAAATGGGAAGAACTAAACACAATTTCAGAACTAAACCACACCAAACAAGACCTAATTAAAAAGTGGCTAACGCTTCCCGATAAAGAAAAGGATTACATCGAAGAAACCGCTTTTAAAGCGGCTTACATCGAAAGAGAAGAAATCAAAAGCAACCCAGCAAATATTCGTTTTAAACTAACTGACGAGTTTAGAAATTGGACTAAACTAAATGACTTAAAACGCAATGATATTGACCTTTCAATTGATGATAAAATCATTGGAAAAATTCAAGACTACAATCCAAATGACTGCATACTTGTAATAAAGGATGCAAAAGTTACAGTTGACGAAATTCCCGAAAAAGGCGACTTGTTGCAAGACGTAAGAATGGAAACAAGTCAATTCAAAAAGCAAGTTGAGGCTTGCAAAAAATTTGAAAACAAAGATATTGTAAACCCTGAATTATGCGGAATACTTGAAACTCCTGAAAGAATTTCAGAAACAAATAGAGTTGCTATTGACTACGACAGTTTTAAAGAAGAAGTAATAAACAAAAACCTTAAAACAGACGATACACAAAGAGAAGCGGTGCTTGAAGCATTGCACTACAAACCAGTTTATTTAATTCAAGGTCCACCAGGAACAGGCAAGACAACTGTAATAGTTGAACTTATTCAGCAAATAATAAAGCAAAATAGTAACGCAAAAATTTTGGTAACATCGCAATCAAATTTAGCGGTTGACAATGTTTTAGAAAGATTACCAGAAGATATTTTGTTTATGCGTTTGGCAACAGACGAGGACAGAATAAGCAATGAAATAAAAGAACATTCATTTCAAAGTAAGCTAAAACATTGGGTAAAAAACACACAAGAAAAATCAAATGACTTTTTTAATCAGCATTTTCAAACAAAGGTTAAAGACAAGGCATTAGTTACGTTTTACAACTTCTACGCAAACATAAATGTAGATAGTAAAACTGCCTTCGGCAGTTTTACTAATCTTTTGCGTATGCAGAACCAGTATTTAAAGGAGCTTTTTGAAAAGGCGAATAATACCAAAGAAGTTGAAAAAATATTTAATGAAAAATTAGGCAAAGACTTTCAGCAATTAAAGAAAATTCAAAAAGACTGGTTTGCATTTCTTGCAAACGCTGATACAGATGAAGGAGCAAAGAAAAAATCAATGCTCAATGACGGTAGCACCGAAATTGATTTACAAACTGCGTTCGTAAAATCTGTTAATGTTATTGGTGCAACTTGTATTCACATTGCAAGCAGTCAATACGGAAAAATAAATTTCCGTTTCGACTATGTGATTATGGAC
Source organism: Bacteroidota bacterium (assembly GCA_021413595.1). GTDB lineage: Bacteria > Bacteroidota > Bacteroidia > 2-12-FULL-35-15 > 2-12-FULL-35-15 > 2-12-FULL-35-15. Next base: position 2,242 of record JAIOQD010000418.1, read on the forward strand.
GAAAGTAGCAAAGCATCGCCAGCCGAAAATCTTGTTCCAATAAATATGGGACAAAACATTGTTCTTATTGGCGACCATAAGCAATTACCGCCTGTAATTACACGAGAGGAAGCAGTTAAACAAAAAGTAAAAAAGGAACTGGAGGACGAAGGTTTAGATTTTGATAAAACCTTTGGAGAAAGTTTATTTGAAAAACTCATTTTGGAATTTGAGAGCAATCCCAATTTGCAGAGCAACATTAAAATGTTGGATATTCAATACAGAATGCCAAGGCAAATCGGCAATTTGATTTCAAGATTTTTCTACAACTGTAAACTCAAAAATCCCGACACTTCCCTACTTCCTAATTTTGACAAAGATAAATTTCACGAATTGAAATTTAAAAAGCCAATGGCTTCAATCTTCGATACAGTTGAAGAAAAGGAAATTGAAGTTCCTAATTCTATAGTTTTTGTAAGCACTTCAAAACAAGAAAACCCAAGTGATAACAACAACGTTTTTGACCGTAGAAACAATTGCAATAAAAATGTAATCAAAGATATTTTAACTCAGCTAAACAGCCTTTATCCTAATAACTTAACGAGAGAAAAGCCTTTAACTATTGGCATTATAGCGGGCTATCGCGGGCAAGTAAATTTATTACAAGACATCAAATTAGAACAGTTCAACAATTTTGTAATAACCAATGAAGACGGAAGACCCGAACCTTTAATTGAAATAAATACAGTTGATAAATTCCAAGGAGCAGAACGGGATATTATAATTTATGACATTGTCAGAAGTAGCAAAGGTTCAAGTCCAATAGGTTTTCTTATGGACTATCGTAGAATTAATGTAGCCTTTTCACGAGTGAAAAAGCTATTGATAGTAGTAGGTGACAGCGAGTATATTTTAAAAAGAGCAACAATATTTCCAAATGAAAAATTTAAGGAATTTAAACTACAAGAGATAGTTGCAGAACTTGACAGACAAGGCGTTATTGTTGACAATTTAAAAGAAATGATACAATGAGCAACGACCAAAATAAACATAAAGAAAAATTCCACCGAGAGTTTACAATGTTCAAAGACAATCGTAAACCCGACTTTGAATTAAAAAGCATTTTTGAAATTTATTTGCCGTTTTGGTTTTGTCGTCAAAACGTAGTAGTAGAAAGGGAAATAGAATTAGACCGTTTTAGTAAAGTAATTTTGCAATCTATTCAAAGTGGCTTTACGAAACACTCTGAAATTTGCCAGTTTTTAGGCGTAGAAGTAAATTCGTTTGTCATTGCTCAATTCCATTTTTTACTCAAAAACGGTTTACTAATTGAAACATCAGTAAACAATGATACCGTTTATGAAATAACTTTTGAAGGCTTGTCATTCCTTGAAAAAAAGAAAAAAGTTACAGCAGTTGAAACAATAGAATTTGAATATTTCTACAACGAATTGACACTTGAATTTTTAGACAAACATCGCTTTGACTTTCTAATTAACGACCTTACAAAAGATTTTGTGGATACAAGTAAACCGCTTGACACCAAAAATATTTCAGAAGGTAAAAAGAAAAAATTTTCAGGCTATAAAGTTTTACAAACAAACTTATTACCGCCAGACAGAATTGAAATTGGGCATAAAAACAAACCTTACAATCTCAATAAAGTGGCTTTTGCTAATTTCTTCAACAAACAGCATCAAGACAAATCATTTTATGACTTTGAAACAAACGACATTGAAACACATAAACGTTCCATTTGCTTTTTAGCATTTGAATACGAAGACCAAACAGCGACAAAAATTTATGAAATTAGACACTTCAAAAAGACAGTAATAGAATTTACAACAAATGAAATAGAGGACAACTTAACCAAGCAAACGACAGCATATTTAAACAAAAATCCTTTGACGAATGGAGAGAAGAACATCCGATAACAGCACCTACAAGAAATTGGCGGTTCAGTGCTCCGCAGACAGTTTTGTGGTTAATCAAAGTTTGGTTCTCCGCATCAACATTTGTGGTGAAAATCGCCAACTTCTTGTAGCTGCAAACCGTTGGCGGTAATTGCAGGAAAGAAGAAAATACAGGTGATGGAAAGTGTTACAACCGCTGGAATTTTTAAA
>JAIOQD010000419.1 GCA_021413595.1 Bacteroidota bacterium
GGTAATGATAATAATATTTACATTTCTTCTGAGAATAAAACCAAAAACGCTGGATCTATTACATCAACATCTACTCAAAGTATAGAACAAAATATTAGCCCTGTTGATGATCTAAAATTAAAAAAAGGAAAAACTTCTAAAATCGATAAAAAAATCAACAAACTAAAAGCTAACGCAAACGATGATCAAACCATACTCCTAGTTATTCTTTCAATTTTTCCAATTTTAGCTTTAATTGCTATATATATTAAAGATGGTAAAAAAATCACTTTAAATTTTTGGGTTGACTTGATTTTACATTTAACTTTCGTTGGATATATAATTTTCGCATTATTAGTCGTTTTAGATATAGTAAGTTTAGCATGACATAATGATTGTCCAAATAAATTGAACGCAAACATTTGATAGGTTTACCGTTCTAAAATTATTTTTTGAACAGATAACCGCATTTTTTTAAAATACAATATGTCAAAAGAAATAAAATTTAACGAAGAAACGCTTGCACTGATCCACAAGATAATGGCTCGCTATCCTGAAGGCAAACACAAATCAGCCTTACTGCCGATCTTACATATTGCTCAGGCAGAGTTTGATGGATGGTTAAGTCCTGCAACCATGGACTATGTAGCCTCTATACTTAAAATTCAATCTATTGAAGTCTATGAAGTAGCATCATTTTATTCGATGTATAATTTAAAACCTGTTGGAAAGTGTTTGTTGGAAGTATGCCGTACATCATCGTGCTGGGTGCGTGGTGCAGAAGATGTAGTAAAACATCTTGAAAAACGTTTAGGTATTAAAGAAGGTGAAACAACTGCCGATGGAATGTTCACTATAAAAACGGTGGAATGTTTAGGCAGCTGTGGAAGTGCTCCAATGCTGCAATGTGGAGCTTCCTATCACGAAAATTTAACACTTGAAAAAGTAGATACATTAATTGAAGGATACCGAACAGAAGGTAAAAGAAAGAGTTATACCGATTTAGATTATAAAAACACATTGTAATAAAAATCCTTCTCCTCTCTCCAAATGGAGAGAGGAGAAGGTGAGATAAATGGGCAAGAAATTATTATTAGAACACATTAACGTTCCGGGTATTGAAACACTCGAAGTATATCGCCAAAAAGGAGGGTATGCTTCAGTAGAAAAAGCCTTGAAAACAATGACTCCGAATGATGTTGTTGAAGAGGTTAAAAAGTCCGGATTAAGAGGCCGTGGTGGTGCAGGTTTCCCCACAGGAATGAAATGGAGTTTTCTTTTTAAACCCGAAGGTGTTGAGCGTTACCTTGTTTGTAATGCCGATGAATCAGAACCGGGAACATTTAAAGATCGTTTTTTAATGGAACATATCCCTCACAGTTTAATTGAGGGAATGATCACATCCAGTTTTGCATTGGGTGCAAAAACATCATACATCTATATACGTGGCGAATATTTTTATGTAGCTCGTATTCTGGAGAAAGCCATCGATGAAGCGTATGCGGCAGGTCTTTTAGGCAAAAACATTTTAGGGACTGATTTCTCTCACGATTGTTATGTGCAAGTAGGTGGAGGAGCTTATATCTGCGGTGAAGAAACCGCATTGCTTGAATCACTGGAAGGTAAAAGAGGTAACCCTCGTATCAAACCACCTTTCCCTGCTATAGCTGGTTTATACGGCTGCCCCACTGTTGTAAACAATGTAGAAACAATTGCAACAGTTTGCCCGATCATAAATATGGGTGGCGAAGAATACGCAAAAATTGGAATCGGTAGAAGCACAGGAACCAAGCTGATCTCAGCATCCGGACACATTAACAAACCTGGTGTTTATGAAATAGAATTAGGTTTACCTGTTGAAGAATTTATTTATTCAGAAGAATATTGTGGAGGTATTATCAACGGAAACAAGCTAAAAGCGGTTGTTGCCGGAGGATCTTCTGTTCCTGTTTTACCTGCTCATTTAATATTAAAAACCGAAAAAGGCGAACCTCGTTTAATGAGTTACGAATCATTAAGTGAAGGAGGCTTTGTATCAGGCTCATTGATTGGTTCAGGTGGATTTATTGTTTATGATGAAACAACTAGCATCGTAAAAAACTTATATACATTCGCTCGTTTTTATCATCACGAAAGCTGTGGACAATGCTCCCCTTGCCGTGAAGGTACAGGATGGATGGAAAAAATTCTTCACCGTATTGTTGAAGGGCATGGTAAACCAAGTGATATTGATCTATTGTGGGATATTCAACGAAAAATTGAAGGTAATACTATTTGTCCTTTAGGGGATGCAGCTGCATGGCCTGTAGCTGCTGCTATTCGTCATTTTCGTGCAGAATTTGAAGAGTACATCAATCATCCGGAAAAGATAAAGGATGTGAAACATTATTACAGTGTGAATGCCATAAGCGCATAAGAGAAGAAGTTAAATTTTTTGACTTATTAAAATGAAAGTAACGATAGACGGACAAACCATAGAAGTACCTGAAGGAACCACCATCCTTCAAGCTGCACGTATGATTGTTGACAATAAAGAATATGCAGGGGATAACATTGCTCCTCCTACCATGTGCTATTATTCAAAACTAAAAACCAGTGGTGGATATTGTCGTTCCTGCCTTGTAAAAGTTAATAAGGGATCCGAAAAAGATCCTCGTCCAATGCCTAAGCTGGTTGCATCTTGTAGAACAACAGTGATGGATGGAATGGAAGTGATGAATACAACATCTCCTGAGGTAATAGAAGTACGTAAAGGTGTTGTTGAATTTTTATTAATTAATCACCCCTTGGACTGCCCAATTTGTGATCAGGCCGGAGAATGCCATTTACAAGACTTAAGTTATGAGCACGGTTTGGCAAAAACCCGTTATGATTTTAAACGCAGAACATTTAACCTGATCGATATCGGGCCGTATATAAAATTGCACATGACACGCTGTATCATGTGTTTCCGTTGTATAAAAGTAGCGGATCAGCTTACTGACAACCGCCACCAGGGTATGTTGTTCCGTGGTGATGTTTCAGAAATCAGCACTTACATTTCCAAAGCAATTGATAATGATTTTTCAGGAAATATGATTGACGTTTGTCCGGTTGGAGCATTAACAGACAGAACATGGCGTTTTAAAAGCCGTGTTTGGTTCACTAAACCAATGGATGCACACCGTAATTGTACAAAATGTGCAGGAAAAGCGCATGTTTGGTTTAAAGGGGATGACATTTTACGTGTTACAGGGCGTAAAAATAAATGGCGAGAAGTAGAAGATTGGATTTGTAACGAATGTCGGTTTGAGAAAAAATATGTGACCGACTGGGTAATTGAAGGGCCAACGCATATTGACCGCCATTCAGTAATTTCAGCGAACCATTATGAAAATTTAACAAGTCTTAAATTAGATATTGCTAAACAACAGAAAAAATTAAATAAAAAATAAACAGTACTAACTTTGCTTGCCTAAAACAAACGGAGTTGAACTGAAAAGAAAAATAAAAAAACAAAATTCATCAAAAGTCCCTACTCATAGGGATTGGAGGAAGCTTATTTATGACATTATCATTTTTGATCTATAAAATTATTTTAGTAGTAATTGTTTTTGCAGTTACACTAGTGGTTGCAATGTACAGCACGTATGCTGAGCGTAAAGTAGCAGCCTTTCTTCAAGACAGAATCGGGCCAAACAGAGCAGGACCATTTGGTATTCTTCAGCCCCTAGCCGATGGGATAAAAATGTTTATGAAAGAAGAAGTGATACCTGGCGCTTCCAACAAGACACTATTTATCATTGGACCATCTTTAGTACTATTAACAGCTTGTATGACGGGTGTTGTGATCCCATGGGGTTCCCCTTTAGTTATTGATGGTACCGTATATCCTTTACAGATCACCGATGTAAACATTGGAATACTTTATTTATTTGGTGTTATCTCCTTAGGTGTATATGGAATTATGATTGGTGGCTGGGCATCAAATAATAAATATTCATTACTTGGAGCCATGCGCGCCTCCTCTCAAATGATCAGCTATGAAGTAGCAATGGGATTGTCGATCATTGCATTGGTAATGACAACAGGCACGTTGAGCTTAGGTCAAATTGCAGAGCAACAACACGGCTGGCACTGGAATGTATTTGTTCAACCTTTAGGATTTTTTATATTTATTATCTGCGCTTTCGCAGAAACCAATCGTGCACCATTTGATTTACCCGAGTGTGAAACAGAATTAGTAGGTGGTTATCACACCGAGTACAGCTCCATGAAATTAGGGTTCTTCTTATTTGCAGAATACATCAATATGTTTATTTCATCGGCTGTAATTGCCACCTTTTATTTTGGAGGTTACAATATGCCTTTCATTGAACGTTTTGTTCAAGATCCCAACTGGCTGGCAATTTTAGGCGTTGTATTTTTATTCATGAAAATTGTGTTTTTTATATTTGTATTTATGTGGGTTCGTTGGACCTTACCGCGTTTCCGTTACGATCAATTAATGAATTTAGGATTGTTGTTTAAGTAAGAATAAAAAAATGCAATTAACGAACAGATCAAAAGTTGTAGTTAAAAAAGAAATGACCTTGTCTGAAAGGCTTTATATTCCTGCTATTTTCAGCGGGATGTTAATTACCCTTAAACATCTTTTCAGAAAAAAAGTAACCATTCAATATCCTGAGCAAACACGTGAAGTTAGTAAAATTTGGCGCGGACAACATGTTTTAAAACGTGACGAAATTGGTGCAGAACGTTGTACTGCTTGCGGTTTATGCGCTGTTGCCTGTCCTGCTGAAGCCATTACAATGGTGGCCGCTGAACGCAAACCGGGAGAAGAGCATTTATATCGTGAAGAAAAATATGCGGCTTCCTATGAGATTAATATGTTGCGTTGCATATTCTGTGGTGATTGCGAAGAAGCGTGCCCGAAAGAAGCAATTTTTTTAACGGACAGGAAAGTAGATAGTCTTTATACAAGAGCTGAATTAGTTTATGGTAAAGATATTTTGGTGGAAGCTATTGAAAAAGATAAACGTGTGGATGTAACGGCTAGGGAAACACCCGATGTTGCTGAATTTAAAGCAAACAAAGTATTTGGTCACAATAAAGTATTTGATAAAAATAGTTAATAGTTGTTGGTTATTAGTTGTTGGTTCTGTCAACTTCTAACAACCAACAACCAACAACCAGTAACCAACAACTAATTTATGATTACAACATATTTATTTTATTTTCTATCCTTCCTCGCCATTATGTTCGCATTAATGGTTGTGTTTTCTAAAAACCCTGTACACAGTGTACTCTATTTAGTTCTTACTTTTTTTACAATTGCCGGTCATTATGTTTTGCTGAATGCTCAGTTTTTAGCTGCTGTTCACATCATTGTATATGCAGGGGCCATTATGGTGCTTTTCCTTTTTGTGATCATGCTTTTAAATCTTAATAAAGAAACAGAGCCACACAAAAGTGTTTGGTTAAAAGCTTCTGCTGCCGTGGCCTCAGGTTTATTGCTGGTTGTGTTGGTTGGTTCTTTAAAAAGTGCAGAAACAATTGTTGCTACAAATGCTTTCGACCCCAATATCGGACTGATCGAAAATTTAGGTAAAGTATTATTCAGTGAATTTTTGCTGCCCTTTGAAGTGTCTTCCGTGTTATTATTGGTAGCAATGGTTGGTGCGGTGATGTTAGGTAAAAAAAGTATAAAATAATTAAAAAAAATACTAAGAAATCATAAAATATGAAAGGTATCCTAAAAACTTTATTATTAATGATGGCATTTTTACCAAATGTTTCAAACGTATTTGCCCAATTAGGTGTTCCTTTAGCTGAAGCCGTTTATGGTGGTAGAATTAATGCAATAACAGCAATATCCTCTGGTACTAATAGTAGCAGAATATTTATTTCTACAGAAAGTGCAAATTCATTGTTTTATGCTGATGCATCTGTTCCAGTAGGAACAACTCCTACTTATACTAATTTTATGGTTTTACAAGGTGCAAATGCTGCCGCTGGTTATGGATCTAACATAAGAAGTATTGCTGCTCATCAGGTTTCAGGAAAAGTTTTCTTTTTAAATAACCCCAATTTATTAAGTACAGCCCCTTCGGCCTCAACATCAAGTACAGTAATAACAGATGTTAATGCCTTTGCAATAATTGGATCTACCTTGGTATATACCTCTCCAAGTCAATTTAAATGGGGAAGTTTAGATGCATTTGGAAATTTTACAATTAATTCTAGCGCTCCTGTTGCAAGCCCAATTACGGGCACAGGTATTACAAGCATTATTGTAAGTAAAACTGATTCATTGGTTTATTTGTTTCAAGAAGGATCCACTCCGAAATTATATGTTTCTTCGGATAAATATAATGTACTAACATCCTCCACTACTTTTACCGACATCTCCCCTTCTGCTCTAACTCCTGGATATAATTGGACAGCATTTGGAGTGGCTCCTGATAAGAGATTGTTCATTGGAGGTACGAATTTTAGTTCAAAATACGTGGCGTATTCAGATAACATTCCTGTATGGACCGAAATTGCGATAGGTATAAATGGTACTTCAGGGCCCAACTTTGCATTTACAGGTGATTCAACTAATTACACTGTTTATTACGCAAGTGCGTATAGCGATTCCAGCGGAACGTCATCATGGCATAACTTTGGTGCTGTGGGGGGATTTGAAACTCATCCAAACGATGGAGCAGTATATACTGACCCTAACAATGATTCTGTTGTGTACATGACCACCGATCAGGGAATTGGCGCTTCTCACTCAAGAGGACAAAATATTTATGAAATCGACAATGGAGTGGAAGCTGTTCAGGTAAAAGACATTGACATGACTTCTGATAAAAATACAGCTTGGATTGCTTCTAAATCAGGAATCAGAGAAGTAACCAATTACCAAACTACACCGGTATGGACAAACGCTATTTTTCCGAATGGTGACGGCTCTCCATACTATTCAGTAGCTATGAAAACAGGCAATCCTAACATAGTATATGCTGGAAATTTAAGGGTTTACAAAACAACTGATGCAGGAATTAATTGGTCGATGGCCTTTAC
>JAIOQD010000420.1 GCA_021413595.1 Bacteroidota bacterium
ACGTTAGCTTCAATAAGCAATATTGAATGACTAGCCGTTACCTACCCCTTACCCTTAAAGCATATAGATAATACAGATCCAATAGATAAAAAATCAGTAAAAATCAATAAAATCTGTGTCATCTGTGTTCCATTTTTTTGATTAGTTCACAATACTTCCTCAATTGCAACCTTTTTATATTTTTTCTCGTCTACCATATAAATTCAAGAAATTGAAAACCAAGTTTATGAGAAAAAACGTTTTTTTTGTAATTCCCTCATTCTAATTTAGCTTATTTAGAAAATAAAATTAAGATAAAGTAAAATATTCGACAGTTGTAAAAATAAAATAATACCTTTAATTTTTAATTTTTTCTGATTTGCGATAAAACTATTTTGTGAACTTGATCACTCTCAAATAATAAGAATGAAAAAAAGTTACTTATCAACCACTCTCAAAGCTCAGAAACCCGAACCTTATTGGCTGTTTCGGGTATTATTCATTGTTTTCTTTTCTACAACCATTTTTAATACGCAGGCACAGTGTCCAACAGCTTCCGCCAAAGCCTCATTTCCCACCATTTGTTCTGGTACTATTGCATCTATAGCATTATCTGCTGACCAAATTGGAACAACATATTCCTGGACAATTGTTCAGGAAGGTATCATTGGAGCTGCTGATGGAACAGGTACCAGCATTGCTCAAACATTAACCACCACCGATGCTGCAAATGGTTCAGCTGTTTATACAATTACTCCCTTTGCAAACGGCTGTAAAGGTGCTTCTTCATCTGTTAAAATAACAGTCAATCCAATTCCTGCCATTATAGCAAGTCCATTAACTTCAATGATTAGCTCAAACACTGCTCCATCAATTACTTTAACAAGTGATGCAGCAGAAACCGAATTTTCATGGACAGTTATACAATCTGGTACAAATGGAGCAATAGCCGGATCCGGTTCTGTGATTAACCATATTCTAACAACAAATAGGGAAAAGGGAATTGCAACCTATCGTATATCTCCTAATTTAAAAGGCTGTGCCGGAGAATCGATAAATGCAAAAGTTATTGTTAAAAGGTGAGTCTAATAAACAAATTTCCATTTATTCCGTAAAAAAATCGGGAAACAATTCGATAATTTAGTACACACAGATTCATATATTCGTATAAGTTCGTAATTTGTAGATAATTTTAAAAACATGCATAGCTTTACAAATTTTATTTTTAATAAAGCTCAGATATTCAGGTTGCAAAGATCTTTGCCGCTTGCTTTTGTCCTATTCTTTTTTATTTCCTTTCAAAATGTGAAGGCGCAATGTCCCGTTGCTACCCCGGTAGCAGCAACAACTATTTGTTCGGGAACGATTATTTCTGTTGCTTTAACAAGTGACCTTCCTGGAACAACCTATACCTGGACAGCAGTTCAAACGGATGTGGTTGGTTCTGCTGACTGCTCCATTGGTTGTGGTACCACTATTGGAGACACATTAACTGCAGCAGAGGTTTTTCCGGGTACTGTGGCTTATACGGTTACACCATTTACAGCTGGTTGCCCGGGGGGAGGTCTCCCAATTACAATCAACATTACAGTTAATCCAATTCCATTAGCTATTGCATCCAATACAACAATATGTTCAGGCGCTACATCTTCAGTTGGAATTACAACTGACGTTTTAGGTGGCGCAACGTTCGCCTGGACCGTTATTCAAGCTGGTGTAACAGGCGCCTCTCCGGGAGCCGGAGCTTTAATTTCCCAAACTTTAAATACTACCGGACCATCTTCAGGTATTGCTACTTATAACATAATTGCCACAGCAGACGGCTGTATAGGCGAACCAATAAACACAAAGGTTACCATTAGGCAGCTTCCATCACTTACCTTAGGTGCTAATCCTGAGGTCTGCGTGGGCACTCTTACCGCTAACCTAACTTATAGTTCAACAGGTGGAAGCCCCAACCAATATAGCGTTAATTATGACGGAACAGCCGAAGGGCAAGGGTTTTCTGATGTAGTAAATCAGGTATTGCCTGCAAGTCCTATCGTTCTGGTAGTTCCCGGAGGAGCTGTTGTTGGTATTTACAACGCTGTTTTGTCTGTAAACAATACGATTAATGGATGCCCTGGTGCTTCTTATCCCATAACAATAACAATTTCAGCGCCTACCCCTCAGGTAATAACAGGCTTAACATCACTTTGTGTGGGAGGTACCGATACTTGGTCCAGTACTTCTCCCGGTGGAACATGGAGCAGCGCAAGCCCTGGTGTTGCTTCAGTTGATCCAAATTCAGGTTTAGTAACTGGAGTTTCAGCCGGCACATCGGATATAACTTATTCCATCACAATCGGAGGATGCGTAAATACTGCAATACAAACTGTAACAATTTCTAATTCCACTCCACAAATAATTACCGGCACATCTCCAATTTGTGTTAGCGATGCAGTCATTTGGACTAGCACTACAGGCGGTGGTTCATGGTCTAGTGCCACTCCGGGTGTTGCTACTGTTGATGCGGGTACTGGTTTAGTAACAGGTGTTTCAGCAGGCACCTCCGATATCACTTATTCAGTAACCATTGGTGGTTGTGTGAATACAGCAATTAAAACAGTAACAGTTTCCAGCCCAACTCCTCAGGTAATAACCGGTACATCACCCATTTGCGTTGGTGCAACAACCATTTGGACTGGCACTTCTCCGGGAGGAACATGGAGCAGTGCAACTCCGGGAGTAGCCACCGTTGGTGCCGCTTCAGG
>JAIOQD010000421.1 GCA_021413595.1 Bacteroidota bacterium
AAAAAAAGATTTATATGAAATACCATTAAACTTATGCTTTAGCGCCACTAATATCCCCTTTTCATAATCTCCGTATGTTGTATAATATGTTTGGACAGAATTGTTTTTTGCTTTTGCCCAATCAAGCACTGAGATCATTTCGGTTTCAAAAAGCAGGTAGTGAGATAGATTATATTTCTCGCCCAATTTAATAATCTGTTCAGTTTCTTTTCTCATAATACCCTCCACATCAAGGCCTCCTCCTCCACAAGGGAGCCACCCTTTAAGATCAATACTAATGTATTTTTCAATATTGTTTTGATTCATATAAATCATAATATCTTCTAATTTTGTATAGGCTATGTTTTGACCATTGCAAGTAGTAATAGCTTCAATTTCTGAATCAATAGTTTCTGCAAAGCAGCCTACCGCTCCACCACACTTTTCTACTGTTGAAGAATGAGACAGCCAAACAGTTTCATTTTTACTTAATTGAACATCTACTTCAACTCCTCCAACAAATGGCAATGCATTAATAATTGATTCTAAACAATTATCTCTCATGGTGTCATTTCCACCGCCACGGTGAGCAATATTAATTGTTGGGGAATATGGAATATTATTATCCGGGTAATAGGTAATTTTTTCGCAGGAGAAGAAAAAAATTAAAATAAAAGAAAAAAATCTGACTTTTTGAATCATTTTATAAAATAAAAAAATTGGACACCAAATGAAGGCTGCCACTGTTTTGGCCAGCCAATTTCTAAATACGTTTTTCGCTGATAGTATAAGGGACTATTATAAAGTATCCCCGAAGTTAAACTGAATTCCAAATTATTCTTTATAGTTTTTGTTATTCTAAACTCAGGATTAATTCCAAGAACAACAAACCTATTATAGTCATTACTAAAATTCCATAGCAAGCATTTTAAATGGATGTTTGGAGTAAATATAAAAGTCCTTTCCTTAAATAATTTTGTTCCTAAGCAAAAATATGCCATTTGATACTTTGAGCTATTGAATCCCCAGGGCTTAATCCCTACAGCTACTTCAACATAATGCTTTTGTTTGATGGAGGTATTAAATCCCACATTCAAATATTCATAATTTCCAACACCGATAAAAATTGAATTGTTTTTATTTGGCCAATCTGTTTTCTGAGCAAAAACACTTATAGTTATTGTACAAATAAAAATAATGCAAAAAAGAAATTTCATTTAACAAAAATAGCAAAAGAATTACAAACAGTTCTTTTCAAAAAATGAAATAATCATCTTGTAGTTCCGTCCTAAAATCAGTAATTAAGATATAATGGCTCTCGTTACAAAGAATCATAAATACGCCCCATTCATAATTTTTATTGATAATTTTTAAATCAAAATCAGTCGAATTGAGCATTGCTTTTCTACATTATTATTCCTTTGCCTTTGATTCTTTAAATTGTTTTATGTTATAGGTAAAGGTGAGTAAAAAATATTGTTGTAACACAGTAGTTTGTATATCCTCATAATACGTTTCAGTGATATTTCTTGTGATGCTGTTGTTTTGCTTCATAATATCAAATACACTTAATCGTAATTCTCCTTGATTGTTTTTAAGGAATTTATATCCTATCGCAGCATTCCAAAGCAAATAATTCTGATTGAAATTTGCGGAAAGACCGCTGTTATATTGATGACTCAGATCAGTTTGTAAAACCAGAGATTTCCAAGGCATTACCTGTATTTTAAATTTTGTATTTTGGTTATAATAAATGCTGTTTAGGTTAGACTGAAGTGAATTGGAATTCGTGTTATATGTGGTGTTTGAAGACAAGGTAAAGTCGAATTTCTCACTAATGTTGCTACTTAGCGCCAAACCAAAGCCTACATTAGAACTATTCGCATAATTTAATTTATTGTTAACTATACCGGGAGTTCTACTGTACATCCCACCAACATTAAAGTTTAAGTTTGATTTTATTTTGTTGACAGGGAAACTATAATTGTTGAACGAACGAATATTAAAATACCCATCCTGATTATCAGGCTTGGATAGTTGAGAACCACTTGTTAAAATAAATCCCGGAGCAATTAAGGTATCCTCTGAAGCAATGAAGGTATTATTAACAATATAATTTTTAGTAAAGGTACCACTTAATAATAAAAAGAACGATTGTGATTTTTCAGTATTAGATGATGAGTATCGCAAGGTTAAAGCATTTTGCCAATCTTGCTTTAGATTGGGATTACCGGAAGTTAATTGCAAAGGATTATTATTGTTAATGACATTTTGTAATTGGTTTACAGTAGGTGCATTGTTGCTGCTGCGGTAAAGGATCCGCAAACTTTTTTTGCTCGAAAATTTATATTGAAAGCGTGCATTAGGAAGTACACTGTTGAATCTTTTATCGAGACTAAAGCTATTAGGAAAAATCTGTTCTGCTTTAAGTTGCGCATATTGATAGGAAAGACCGGTGTTGAAATTCAATTTCCCTTTTTGATAACGGTAGCTAGTGCCAAAAGAATGTGACAGGTACTCACTATTGAACTTATTGGAAAGTGCAGTATCTAAAGAGTTATAGCTATCGTCTGTTCCGGAAAAATTATACGTTTCTTTATCCGATCCACTTAAATTCAAATTAGTTCCATAGCTGAACATTAATTGGCTGTTGACATTTAATGGCTCGGTATATACCATATTGGATGAAAAAGAAAGTCCTTGTACATCAAGGTTTGCCAATTGATTGAGCGAATCGGCAGAAAGTGTATCAGCAAAGAAATGAGTGGTTGAATTGAGATTGCTGTTGCCCTTGTTTTGATTATAACCAGGAGTTATGTTTAAAGAGAAAGTTCTTCCTTTCTTGTTGAACTGATGGCGATAGAGGATAGAAGAGGATAAATTTATTCCTGTTAAATTGGACCTATACTCATTACTCGTATTGCTTAACACACCGCCTGATTGCATATTTTCTCCAAACAATAAACTGCTACCGTCATTTTTCTGCATAGAAATTTTTGGCTGAAACAAAACAGAATTCGATGAATCTATTTTCCAATCAATTTTAAAACTAGCCCTGTGATTGACATTTTTGCTATTCTGTCCGCT
>JAIOQD010000422.1 GCA_021413595.1 Bacteroidota bacterium
AAGTTCCAAAAAACACTCTGGTCGAAATACCCGCAGTTCGTAATACTCAGCAGTCGTAACACAAAGAACTAATTTACAAATAAAAAAGTATTGAACAACGGATAGTTGCGTTTATTTCTTTCAATTGCCTTGCCACTAACGGTTGGCGGCTAAGCGAGATGCGGTAAAAGCACTTACCTGTCTTGCCGCACAAACTTGATTAAATGTACTGAACTAAATTGCAAATGCAAAAAATATTGCGCGAAGCGCACCTTTTAAAAAAGCATTTGCAACTAGCACAATCTTCCGCATCTTGCTTAGGTGCTGTTACTGGCAGTGCAATTTTTCTGCCAAGCAATAATAAAGGCCTATACCAAGGTCCTGCGAGTAATAGTTGTAAGTGTCTTAGTTAATAAATTTATAGCAGTCGTAGCTTTTTTCTAATGACCAAATGTTCCGACCAAATAACCCAAAAGAAAAAATGCGATTCTAATTATCCAGCTATAATAGCACCAGTCTTTAAAATCCGATGCAATTTTGTTGAAGCCTTTTTCTTGCAAGAAATGATGAATAAGAAATTGAATGATGATTGCAATTGGAACAAATGAATATATAAGAGGAGGGGAGTCGGCAAATATTTTTTGGCAGATTACCCAAACTAAACTGGGTAGCCCTAATGTTAAAATTTTAAAATACCAGTGAAGATTTTCTTTTGCAGGGTCAACAGGTTGTTTAATTTCTTCTGATTTTTTTATTTCCTCTTCTGTAATAAACGTAGAAGTCTCAAGTCCACGTTTTTTGAATTCGAGTTCTGCCGCTTCTATTGCAGAAGGCTGATAGTCGTTACGATGTAGAGTTAAAATTTCAGCAAGCTGTTTGTCTGAGCGTTGCGCCATTACTTCGGTAAAATCGGTTGTCATATTTGAATCTGTTTCAAAAGTCCTGTTATAGTCGTCAATAAATACTCCTACATTTTAAGTTTAGGAAAAATTGTCTTAAGTAACTTGCTCCATAATGAATATGAATTTAGCGGATTTGGAACTTTGCTG
The DNA here is from genome assembly GCA_021413595.1 of Bacteroidota bacterium. Lineage (GTDB taxonomy): Bacteria > Bacteroidota > Bacteroidia > 2-12-FULL-35-15 > 2-12-FULL-35-15 > 2-12-FULL-35-15. Next base: position 1,029 of record JAIOQD010000422.1, read on the forward strand.
TCTATGTCTTCTTGTTTTTTCATTATAACATTCTTTGCGACTTCTTTTGCAAGGTCGACAGGGAAACCCTGCTTTTCTAAACGCGCATATATTACATCTTCCTCCATACCTGTATTTTTAAATTGCATTGCTTTGAGGTATGCGTCACGTTTCATTTCTTCTGTTACGATATTGTCCATCGAATATTTTGTCTAAGGATAATTATTTTATTTTTCAGTGCGATGTCCGTCTTGCATTGCCAGTAACGTTTGGCAGCTACCCGAAGGGCGGGACTTTTACCACAAAACTTGATTTGAAAAACTAAACTTCCATTAACCACTAAACTGTCTTTGGAACACGAAACCCCGCCTTTTGGGTAGGTGCTGTTATGGGCTGGGCTTCTTACCATATTGTCAAGATGTCGTTTGCCAAATTTGTTGTTCTGTCGCCAATTTTCTTTTCGTTCCAAACTTTGTCACCGCTGTCATAAACATCTAATATGTCGAAACGTGTAATACCTAAATCAGCATAGTGCCTTATTCCTCTTTTTCTTCCTTCTCCTTCGATTTTTCTGCTGAATTCATAATTTCTAAGAGAAGTATTTAAAGAACTATTCAACAAGGTCATATTACCAATTGAGTATATTTTTGAATAGCGTTCTTTTTTTGCTGCTTCTTTGTCAGTAATAGCAATTGATGCACTATCTACCACTTCAACTTTGCTCCAAAATTCTTCCCATTTTTGAGGCATTACGTGTTCCAATGAATAGTTGTATTTAAGTTCCTTTACAGATTGTTTGCTGTCGTTTGCTCTGCGATAAAGTTCAACCCAAAATAGAAGTAGCGTTGCATTTTTATTTGAAATACTCGAAAGTCCGTTCAATATTTCATCCTTAGTGTGTTCTGCAATTTTCGCATCAACTGTTGAGTTGTCCTTAATAAACTCTTTGCACATTTTATTGTAACTCTTTGTTTCAGACTTTGTAATCATTCGCCTAATAACCACTTGCTCAATTTTTTTCAACTCTTCGCTAAGTTTTGCTTCATTGTTGTCATACTTGTAAAATAATGAAAGTATGTAAGGATGAAAAGTAGAAATTTCACATACACTTAAAATATGAAATAACCTTGAATAGTTGTCTTGATGATTGAATAGAGTGCTTCCGTTGAAAACAAGTATTTTCTCTCTGAACAGTTTAGCATACTTTGAAATCTCCTTTATGAATGCTTCTAAATCCGTCTTGTTAATCTTTAAAATGTATGCCTTGTAAAGGTTAGATAAGTCAGAAAGAGTGTGCTTGTCTGGGTCAAAAAAACCTTTGATTACTGAAATTGAATGCAGAAGTATTTCAATGTTATCTCTCATTAGTCTGCCCGTTGCTCTTGGAGTGTCCCAAAAGTTAATAGCATCTTCATCAAGTGAAAAAACATTTTCCCAATTTTCTTTATACAAAGTTTCAACATCTTCAATGTTGTCAAACAAGTCTAATGCTTTTTGAAATAGTGCGTTTTTGATAATGTCAGCACTACTAAGTCTAACACCAGCACTATTGATAGTGTCAAAGATTGCTTGTTCGTCTTCTTTCTCTGATAAGTCAATAATGACTAATATTTTGTTTTCTTGGTCAAGTAAGCGGTTGAATAAGTCTAACCTTTTATCAACGTCTATTGTCTTAAGTTTTTCGGTAAAATATTTTAAGCATTGTAATACTTTGTTCGATTTTGATGTGGTCTTCGTTGCAGGATTTTCAACTACAATAGCATCGTATTCGTCTTGGGTAACTTCGTTTTTTATTACCTTTTGAAAATATTTTTT
>JAIOQD010000534.1 GCA_021413595.1 Bacteroidota bacterium
CCGGAACTCCCAATATGTTGGGACAATGGGTGGTTGGGGTTTGCGTAAGTGAATATCGTAATGGTATATTGATGGATGTAAATAAAAGAGATTTTCAATTCAATGTGGTCGATTGCCCAAATTTGCCGGTAGCTTCAATACCGCAACAAACTCAATTTTGTTTTGGTTTTAATGTGAATTTTACTCAAAATAGTGTTAACGCATTCAGTTACCATTGGGATTTTGGCGATTCCTCCACAAACATTGATACATCAAATGTGATATCCCCAACCTGGACCTATGCTGATTCAGGCATCTATACCGTTATGTTAATTATAAACCCCGGAACATTATGTGCCGATACTCAGTTCAGTACCTTTTATATTTATCCTTTGCTCGCTCCTTCATTTACTGCACCTCAGGGGGAGTGTATATATAGTAATAGTTTTGATTTCATCGGTGCTGGTGCTTATATGGGAAATGGAGCCTTTAGTTGGGATTTTGGTTCAGCCGCATCTCCATCGGCATCCAATCAGTTTAATCCCACAAATGTTGTTTTTGCTTCAGATGGTGTTTATCCTGTAGTATTTACCATTAGCGAAAATGGATGTTCAAAGAGTTTTACTGATTCTGTTCATGTTTATCCCAAACCTGTTGCACTTTTTGAAGCATCTACATTACTAGGCTGTGTTTTAAACCCGGTTCAATTTAACGACAGTTCTGTTTCTTCATTTTCATTGACGTATTATTGGAATTTTGGAGATGGAACCAGTTCAACAGCTCAAAACCCCTTGATTTCATACTCCGCTGCTGGCACTTACAATGTAAGTTTGGTTATTACCAATGAGCATGGATGTAAGGATACAGTAATTTCGCCCAATCCTTTAACAATAAATCCTACGCCCATAGCTGATTTTAGCCTTATCCCAACTGTTGTTTCTATAGCAGATCCTAATATTACAATGGCAGATCTTAGTACTTTAGCCTCCAATTGTGAAGTTTTTTGGGGGGACGGTACTACCAGCAATAACTGTGACTCAATGCATCGATATACCACAATAGGAAATTATACGGTGATGCAGGTTGTTGGAAATCCTTCGGGTTGCTATGATACAGCTTATATTGACATTACTATTCAGGCTGAATTTTTCTTTTGGATACCCAATGCCTTTACTCCCAATAAAAATGAATTAAATGAAATATTTAAACCAGAGGTTATTGGAGTGCATGACTATTCTTATTTGATTTTTGACCGTTGGGGTGCAAAAATTTTTGAAACAACAAATGCCGAAGAAGGTTGGAGTGGTTATTACAAAAATAAATTATGTAAAAGTGATGTATATGTATATAAAATTACGTTTGAGGACGATGTTGAAAATGCATTTCATCAATATATCGGCAAATTCACATTGCTTAGGTAATTTTCTACTTCAATTATCGAAATAAAATGTTTTTGGCTTTTTAACAATATTTTGTTAATAAAAAAATAATTTCAACCTTGAAACACTTATTGTATTCATTTTCAAATAAATAACGGCTTTTATTTGCTTTTTTTTAATTCAAAATTTAGGTCCGTGGAGCTCTATGCCTTTGCTTGTTGGCGTTTTAGTAATATTATGGATTTAATAAAAAACACACAAATTTGTATTGCGCTCATTTTCACCTGTTTAGTTTAGTCTGCCAGAAGCTAATAACCAAGAGGGGTAAAATAAATTATTGAATTAGGCACTTTACAAATAATTATTTTAACTGAACTCAGGCTAAATCGTACGAATGTTATACTGAGCCTGTCGATGTAAATAGGCAGCCCCACGCACATCCTTCTACAAGCTCTGGCTGACAGCACAAGTTGCGATATAAAGCATTAGTGTTTGCATTATTCATTAAGCGCCTAATTCAAATAAATTAAAAGCTTGTCGTTGTTTAGGTGGTATTTGTCGCAGGTTTTGGCTAAAGTGGCGAAATATGTTTTTTATTTATTATAGAATGTCGTGTTATGTTGCTCTTATAAGAAGTCTTTTATATATCTTTGACGCCAGACTAATATAATAAATTAGGGGATTTTATTATTCTTATAAACAAGTTTTAAAAAACTAAAGCTTGTTCAAATAGTTAGAAGATTAACAATATTGCCTATTTAAGAACGTACCTTTCTCGACTTCGTTCGGATGAGGGAGGCTTCTAAATGACAGGAAAATGTCGAAGACGTTACCTT
>JAIOQD010000535.1 GCA_021413595.1 Bacteroidota bacterium
AAGCAAAGCATATTTTTTTATCAATGAACTATACAAAGGAAATCTTAAACAGCATTTGGAAGTTATTTTCGATTGTTCGTCAGAATGTTTGATGAGCTTTTCAAAAGAGGATGAATGGCTGATGTATGTTACCTATTCACGATTTGATGTGTTGGTTGTAAACTTGTGCGGGCATAGCCGCAAATTTTTCAAAGATGCATCGCAGGACTATTACCAAATGGCAGCCGAACGTAGCTTTGAAGACGAAAAACAATTTTTAAAATCTTCGTTTGGAGTACAATCATTTGTTCTCAATGATGAACTGGCTCAACAACAAAATATATCTCGCAATGAACAGCCCAGTGGAATTAATAAATTATGGCTTCTGTTAATTTCATGTGCAACAATGGCCATTGTTTATTTAGTAACAAGAAATAAAAATAAAAAAAAATGACAAATAAATTCAAAGCTCATCCCTGGCACGGCATTACCATTGGAGCAAATGCTCCGGCAATGGTAACTGCCTTTATTGAAATTGTTCCAACTGATACTGTTAAATACGAAATTGATAAAGAAAGCGGCCATTTAAAGATCGACCGTCCACAAAAATTTTCAAATGTTGTTCCTACTTTATATGGTTTTATTCCGCAAACATATTGTGATTTAAAAATAGCAGAATACGCATCATTGAAAACAGGTAGGGAAATAGTAAAAGGCGATGGGGATCCACTGGACATCTGTGTTTTGAGTGAACGCACCATAATACATGGTGATATTATGCTGCAAGCTATTCCAATTGGGGGTTTACGCCTTATAGACAAAGGTGAAGCTGATGATAAAATTATTGCGATAATGAAAGATGATGAAGTTTATGAAAGCTGGAAAGACATTACTGATTGTACCGAAGCAGTTATAAATCGATTGAAACATTATTTTTTAACATATAAAAATATACCGGGCCTGGAAAAGCCTACCTGCGAGATCACCCATGTTTATGGGCGTGAAGAGGCTTACGAAGTAATAAACAGAAGCAGAGAAGATTATAAAAATAAATTTTTGTAATTTAAGGGACTGGTTCTAAGGGGTATTTAGAGTTTGTTAAAATTTTATTGAATTAGGCAATAAGGAATAATATAAACACTAGTGCTTGATATTACAACGTGTGCAGTCACCCAGAGCTTGTTGAAGGATGTACGGGGGGGCAGCCCATATACTTCGACAGGCTACTTGAGAGAAGAACGTTCGCACGATTTAGCCTGAGTTCAGTTAAAGTTTTTATTGATGTTAATGGGAAATGTCATCTCTGTCCCGTTTTTTCGGGCGAGAGATCTTTTCAATCATTATAGCCAGAACCTAATAAGAACAAGATCCCTCGCGAAAAACTCGGGATGACAACAAAGAGTATTGAAATATAAATAATAAAAAAATGTTAAATATATATTGTATATCCGGAATGGGGGTAGATGAACGAATGTTCAGAAACCTGGAATTGAATAATTGTACTATTCATCATATTAAATGGCAAACACCATTCAAAAATGAGAAGCTCCCTGAATATGCGTTGCGCTTGGCGGAACTAATTGATACAACACAACCATTTGCTTTGATCGGTGTTTCATTTGGGGGGATGTGTTGTATAGAAATTGCAAAAAAATTAAATCCGGTGAAAACATTTTTGGTTTCAAGTAGTAAAACCAGAGCTGAAGTACCTCAAAAAATAAAAATTTGGTCGCGCGTTCCCTTGTATAAAAAGTTGAACGACAACGTATATAGGAAAGCAGCATTATTGGTAAAAAACCTATTCGGAGTAACGAGTAAAGAACAGGCTGAACGATTTGAACAAATGTTGAACACAGCTCCTGAAAATTATTTTAAAGGTGCTGTACATTGTATCCTTAGCTGGGAAAATCAAGAAATACCTGAAAATGTTATTCATATTCATGGTACAAAAGATCAGGTATTACCTCATAAAAAAATTGTAAATTGTAATTATTCAATTACAGATGGATCACATTTTATGATCGTGAATAGAGCTGAGGAGATAAATCTTATAATTAATAATGAGTTGGGAACAGTGTAATTACTTTTTCGCCACATTTTCACCACCCATCAATACATACTGTATGATATTGGCTCCCATTTTCAGGGCTTTTTGATGCGTTTCAGGTGAGTCCTTATGTACTTCAAAACTTTCCCAACCATCACCAAGATCGCATTCGTAATCATAGAAACAAACTAATCGTCCTTGGTAAATTAATCCGAACCCTTGTGGTGATTTGCTTTCATGTTCATGTATTTTTGGCAGGCCATTCGGGAAATCAAATTTCTGGTGGTAAATAGGATGAGAGAATGGAAGTTCCACAAAATCCAATTCGGGAAAAACTTTTTTCATTTGTATGCGAATGAATTTATCCATTCCATAATTATCCGATAAGTGCACAAAACCACCACCAATTAAATAATTACGCAGATTTTCTGTTTCCTGCGCATTAAAAACCACATTTCCATGTCCGGTAAGATGAACAAAAGGATAATTAAATATATCAGGGTTACCAACTTCAACAATGGCTTGTTCCGGATTAATATTTGTTCTCAAATTACTGTTACAAAACTCAATCAAATTGGGTAAAGATGTTTCGAGATTGGCGTACCAATCTCCACCACCACTGTATTTCAGCAATGCGATTTGATAGGTAGGAGCCGGCCTGAAAGCCGAACAGCAGAACAGGATCAAAAAAAATAATAACGTTTTTTTTATCATAATAAATTTTTAAACACTCCAGGAGCAATATTTACCCAAGAAATAAATTGTAAACCAAAACTTTGAATTTAAGCTATATAGCGCTCTTTAGCTCCTTTGAAAGATAAATACATTTCATTAAAACGATCCATTATTTTTTGCATAAATTCCTCATCCACTAGTTTTTGTATCCCTTCTATGCCATTTACCTCAGTGTGCGAGAGTTTGAATATCTGTTCCATCGGCCCTGCTTCAAATTTCACTTGATACTTATCATTCATAGAAAAAATAGAAATAGTAATTTTGGGATGTGCTATTGAACCGATGATACGCATTAATTTCCTTTTTGAATTGTTATACTATTTTTAAAATATCCTAGAGTGCTAACCCTCATTATTTTTCAGCCTTAAAAGGTCCACTGTTAAATAAACCGGTTCTATCATCGCCCTCTTTACGTATCTTAGCTTGTATTTTATGCGCCAGATCTGCATAATGTTTCAAATTATTTTTGATCAGAAAAGCATGGGCATTTTCATCCCCATTAATATAATTGGACATTGCTGCCCAAAAAAATTCTTTTTTATCCATTAATAATTTCAACGCTTTTTTGTCGTCCCAGATAGAATTAACAAAAGCAGCAAGAACAAAGTGCTTATTGATCAATAAATATTCAAATGCTTTTGGATAGCGACTTACAGCATCTTTTAGCTGAACAAGTTCTTCATAGTTACTTTCCTGCAACCATGCTTTGGCACGTGGATCGCCTTCCATCCATGCACCGGCTTTTTCTATTGCTTCTTTTGGGTATAACATTTATTGCTATAAAAATCTTTAAACAAAGTTACGAAACTACTACGAATTACTAATCTACGTTTATTAAATTGCCTATTGTTAAATTGCTAAATCGTTAAATTGACCTAACGTATTACTCTTTTTTTTTTTCGGTTTAGGGATCTTACCGATACGTTTATCGCTTTTTAGAATAAAATCACAAACATGATTCACACTCAATTCAAAATCATCAGCATCCATGGGTAATACCTGCCATCCGGTTTCACCGGAACCGAATATTTTTATGGAACGCATTGATGGGAAATCGTTTTTTAAACTTGCATGATGTTCCGGTGTTGTAGCAATCCAAACCCCACTATCCTCATCTTTCTTATCACGAAGAATCAATACAATTTTGTTGCCAACATAAATTGCATACGCACCAAACATAGCTTTTATGATAGGATCGAGCGCATATAAATTTTCAATCACAAAATTAAAGGGAACCGACTTTTGGACTTTTTTCATTTGCTTTGTAAATTTACAAACATTTAAAATAATCAAAAGGTTCTTTGCAATCGATACAACGGTATAATGCTTTACAGGCAGTAGAACCAAATTGCGAGATCATTTCTGTAGTTTTTGACCCACATTGGGGGCATTTAAATTCGCGGGCTTTCCCAAACAAAACTCCTTAATCGATGGTACTATGATCGGGAGGCGCAATTCCGTAAGCACGTAATTTTTCTTTAGCAATATCACTGATCCAATCAGTTGTCCAGGCGGGAGAATAAACCAATTCTATTTTCACATTACTAATTCCAATTTCCTTGAGTTTAATCTTTATATCATCCTCAATTACTTTCATTGCCGGACAGCCGCTATATGTGGGTGTAATTATTACGCTACATAAGGTGCCATCCCATTGCACATCACGTAATATTCCTAATTCAATAATATTTATGACAGGAATTTCCGGATCTGGAATTTCTGACAGAATGGAAAATAGTTGTTCTTTGGTTTGTATCGTTGTATTCATTTGGTGCTATAATTATTTATATGGGCGCTCCCCCGATAAAAATCGGTGGCGGGCTTTTCGCTCCAATCTTTTTGAGAAAAGGCAAAAAGGATTTCCACTGCAATCCCTAACGCAAACAAAAAAAACTGCTCAGCAACCATCAATTACTTGTTCATTCGTCAAATCCCGTTCAGCAATCAGGCTTGTCTCCCCCTCCTTTTCAAGGAAAGATTTATAAATCACGATTTGTAAATCCCGCATTATTGAGGGACGCAGGATAATTTACCATTTAGATCCCGGGAATGATCTCGGAATATATTGCATTTCGGCTAACAAAAAGCCTAAATGTTCACTGTGTTTACCTTCGCGGCTGCCTTTTTGTTTAATATTTGTTACAGGAAGCAATAAAGTAGCCTCTGTGATGACTTCGTTCACACGTTTTTCCCAAGCGGCTTTTACTTTATCCAAATCAGCTGCAATTCCTTCATTAATTAATAATCTATCTACTTCATCCATATCAAATAATTCAGAAGTAAACATCCACAATTCATTTAATGCAGTTTGCAATCGTTGATGACTTTCTGCTGTACCGTCACCCAAACGGAGCATCCATTGAGTAGTATGTCGCAAATGGTAGGTAATTTCTTTATGCGATTTAACAGCTATTGCAGCAATGGTCTCGTCTTTGCTGCTTTTTAACTCTTCATACAAAAAGAAAGTATAGGTATCATATAAAAACTGGCGTACAATAGTAGCGGCATAATCCCCATTAGGCTGTTCTGTTATTAATAGATTCCGGTATTCACGTTCACCACGCAAATAAGCGAGATCATCCTCTGTACGCCCTTTCCCTTCTACCTGAGCTGCATAACCTAAGAGAGATGTTGCATTACCAACAAAATCCAAAGCAATATTTATTAATGCAATATCTTCTTCTAAAATAGGACCATGCCCGCACCATTCGGAAAGACGATGACCTATTATCAAACTGCTATCACCAAGGCGAAGCAGGTATTCGAATTTAGCTTGTTGTAGATTCATTGTAGTTTAATATAATTTAAAATTTTATTTGGGCCTTCCTTTTCTTAAAAAAGAAGGAGCGGGCTTAGCGTTTATTCTTCAGAGAAGAATGTATCCTGAGCGAAGCCGGAGGGCTTCAATCTTTTCTAAACAGAAAAGCCTGCCCGTTGATCTTCGGGGCTTGATGCCGATATTTCAACTGCAGGAACTACCCAAATGCTTATACCTTCACTTCTGCGCGTATAAACATCACGTGCATTTTGAATTGCCATTTCGGAATCAGGAGCATGAACGCTACCTACATGTTTGTGCGGTATTCCGGGATTACCTTGTACAAATACTTCCCATAAAGGCCATTGTGTATCAGTCATATTTTTATTTTTTTGATTTATTGATTTTTTTTAATTTCAAAAATATTCTTAACAAGTTTCTATACGAATTTTTTTGCTAGTAAGTAATTACAAATACCTGTAAGTGTTTACAATCAATTTTAAATAGTTAGTACAATTTAATAATCCAAAATACTTTATCTCTTTTTTCGTTTGCCTTAAATTTTTTGTTATTTGAATTTTACGCTATTACTTTTTCTTTTGCTTGTTTGGCTGCATAAGCTGTTGCAGCTTCCCGCACCCAAGCACCCTTTTTATCTGCTTCTGAGCGATCTTTTATACGTTTTGCATTACAAGGTCCATTTCCCTTAATAACATCAAAAAACTCTTCCCAGTTGATTGGGCCATGTTCATAATGACCTGTAACTTCATTAAATTTCAAATCTTTATCAGGCACCTTTAAACCAATAAATTCAGCTTGTGGAACAGTGCGGTCAATAAAACGCTGACGGATCGCATCATTGCTTTCCATTTTCACTTTCCACCGCATTAATTGATCTGAATTTGGTGATTTATCATCACTGGGTCCCAACATCATAATAGATGGCCACCACCAGCGGTTAAATGCATCCTGTGCCATTTCTTTTTGTTCAGGTGTACCTTGTGCAAGGTTCATCATTATTTCATAACCCTGGCGATTATGAAAACTTTCTTCTTTACATATACGAACCATTGCACGGGAGTAGGGTCCATAGGAACCACGAGCTAATGCGGTTTGATTCATTATTGCTGCGCCATCCACTAACCAGCCAATTGCACCAATATCAGCCCATGTAAGGGTTGGGTAATTGAATATACTTGAATATTTTGCTTTTCCGGAGTGTAATTGTTCTAATAATTCTGAACGGTTCACCCCTAAAGTTTCTGTGGCACTGTATAAATATAAACCATGTCCGGCTTCATCCTGAACCTTTGCTAATAAAATTGCTTTTCTGCGCAAGCTTGGAGCACGGGTAATCCAATTTCCTTCAGGCAACATCCCAACAATTTCGGAATGAGCATGCTGACTCATCATTCTAATCAATTGTTTACGGTACGCTTCCGGCATCCAATCTTTGGGTTCTATTTTCAGCCCAGCTGCGATCTTAGCCTCAAATTGCTCTAATTGTTTTGTATCGTCCATTGTTATTAATTTTCTGTTAAAATATTACTAATACCTAGCTATAAAAATATGATTTTTATCAGTAATAACCAAGTAATTTAAAGCAATCACTTTTTTTTACCCAAAAATAAAAAAGCCACAATTGATATTGTGGCTTTTCTTATAAAAATGAATAATAATTTCTAAACTAAGTCTATAACAAAATTCTTACAAACCCTTATCGTAATTCACAACCACATTAGGTGTTGTAGGGCGGCTTTGACAGGTAAGGATATATCCTTGTTTTACTTCGGAGGCAGACAATGCATAATTAACAGCCATCTCTACTTTACCACCTTCCAATAAAGCACGGCAAGTACAGCAAGAGCCACCCTGACAAGCGTAAGGTGCATCTATACCAATTCGCAAAGCAGCTTCCAGAATTGTTTCATTATCCTCTAAAGTAACAGTATGTTGATCGCCATCCATAATAATTGTTGCTGTGGTACCAACAATTGAAGGTGTGATCTTTTGGGAGTCAGCAGCAATTACCGGAGCAGAAAAATATTCGATATGAACTCTTGTTTCATCGATTTTTAATTCCTTCAAGGCAGCTACTACATTGTCCATCATTAGGCTCGGCCCACAAATAAAATATTCGTTATCGGTGGTAGAAGGCACAAAATTTTTAATGAGTTCAATATTTTTTTCTTTTGTCATTAAGCCTTGTAGCGCCTGAGGGTAGCCGGCTGGAGCATTACAAAGGATATGAAACACTTTTAATCTTTCGGGATTATTAGCAGCAATTGTGTCAATTTGTTTTTTGAAAATGGTAGAAGCTTCATCGTTGTTACCATAAAACAAAGTAACAGTGCTATTGGGTTCCAGTTTTAAAGCTGTTTTTAGGATAGAGAGCATGGGTGTAATCCCACTACCTCCAGCAAAAAGAACATAATTTTTTTTGTGGGCAGGATTCAGCTCTGTATAGAAATTCCCCATTGGAATCATTACCTCCATGGCATCACCTACTTTAATTATATCATTAATGTAAGATGACATTCGGCCATCTTTTACTTTTTTTATAGCAACTCTCAACTCGTTTTCTTCAACTGGGCTGCTACAAATAGAGTATGAACGTCTTAACTCTTCACCAT
>JAIOQD010000536.1 GCA_021413595.1 Bacteroidota bacterium
ATTTGAAGGTGTTTATAACGGTTTAAATGTGGGTAACATTGGTAGTACAACTATAACCGGATTAAGTAATCCGGGAAGCTATTACTTTAGAATGAGATCAGGTAATGCCTGCGGTATTAGTGGTAATTCCAACACCCTGTATATGTTAACAGGTCCTCCGGGTTCTCCTAATACAACTAGTAATCCTGTAACAACCATTACTTGTAATTCCTTTGTTGCAACATGGGGAGGAGTAACTGGTGCCGGTACTTATTTCTTAGATGTTTCTGTTAGCCCAACATTTGTATCCTATGTTGGTATTTATCAGGATTTGAACGTTGGTGCACTAACTTCTTTTAATGTAACCGGTTTAACTCCTGGTACAACTTATTATTACAGGGTGCGTGCAGCCAGTGGATGCGCTACAGGCTTAAATTCCAGTTCTGTAACAGTTAGTCTTGTAACTCCTTCTGCGCCTGTGCCGGCAGCAGCGAGTTCTATAAGTAATAGCAGCTTTACTGCAAATTGGGCTTTGTCAGCAAACGCAACCACTTATTATATTGATGTGGCTACTGACCCTTTATTTAATAACGTTGTTACTGGTTATAATAGCTTGAATGTAGGATATGTATCTTCCTATAGTATAACCGGATTAACTTCAGGCGTTACCTATTATTACAGAGTAAGGGCATCCAATAGTTGTGCTACCAGTTTAAACTCTACTCCAACCATAAGTTTAACTACATTATAATTTATGAGTCTCGCTATTTCACAATTGACCCCAAAAAGGTTTTTGAGGAATAGCGAGATGAATAAAAAATAGAAAGCACTTACAATTAATTTTTCAATTTAATTTTCTGCACAACCAATATTTTAGGTTTATCAGATATGTGATTATTCAATTTTTAAAATAAAACAACTCCAACATTTTGTAATTCTCTTTCACTCCGTTCATTTTTTTTTATTAGAAAGAGAGTTTAGGAATTTTATAAGGAACTTCGTATTTATAAATTTTCAGGGACATTTTATATTTTCACTTTCAAGTTTTTAATAAAGTTCGTACCTTGCGAAGGATTTACGACTAATTGAAAGATATAGTAATACCATAACTCAATATGTTTTAGTTTAAGCCCGTAATTAGTGCGCAATAATCTATAGGCTCGAAATGACTTAGTGCATGGTCATTTCGAGCCTGTAGAGAAAGTGTGGAGGTGGTTTGTAAATATGAAATTTGACTAATTTGAACTAGGTATTGGTATAAATGCTTTTGGTTTTGTTTTGGAAAGGCATCTTTTGGGATGATGATTTTACTGATTTTTTTTTATGGCTTTTAAGTTTAATACAATAATGAAAAAAAATATTCCTATATATATTGCCTTTTGCTTTTTCCATTTTTTTGTGAATGTTTTAGAGCTAAAGTCTCAGGGGGTAGGTATTGGAACCACAACACCTGATAATAATGCCATTTTGGATATTGTTGCATCTAACAAAGGTTTGCTTGTACCACGTGTAAGTTTAACTTCTATAAATGACTTAGTAACCATTCCCGCTCCAATAACCACAAGCTTACTCGTTTACAACACTAATCCCGCAATGACAGGTGGAGGAGTGGGCTTTTATTTTTTTGATGGAGTGCAATGGGCAATAGTTAATGGTGTAACCGGTGTTATTGGTGCAACCGGCTTTACAGGAGCTACAGGGGCAATCGGTTTAACAGGGGATACAGGTGCAACAGGATCAGGTTCAACCGGCTCAACCGGTGCTACAGGTTTTGTTGGTGATTCTGGTAATACCGGCCCAACAGGGGATACCGGTCCAACAGGATCTGGTTCAACTGGCTCAACCGGTGCTACAGGTTTTGTTGGAGATTCTGGTAATACAGGATCAACAGGGGCTACAGGTGCAACAGGATCAGGTTCAACTGGCACAACAGGTGCTACAGGTCTTATTGGAGATACTGGTTATACAGGATCAACAGGGGAGTTGGGAAGAACAGGTAGCACAGGTAGCACTGGTTTTACAGGTGAAATAGGAGCTACCGGTTTCACTGGCGAAATAGGGACAACAGGTGTTACAGGAGCTGTTGGTATAACAGGTTTTACAGGCTCTACAGGTGGAATAGGTACTACAGGTGCCACAGGATCAGTTGGTGAAACAGGGAATACAGGTACTACAGGTACGGTTGGAATTACCGGTTCAACAGGAAGTACAGGTTTTACCGGCTCAACCAGTTCAACAGGTGGTACTGGTGCTACCGGTTCAACAGGTGTTACTGGCACTACCGGTTTTACTGGCTCTACTGGTGCTACCGGAGCAACAGGAGCTGTTGGCGTTGTTGGTATTACAGGTGCAACCGGTAATACAGGAGCCGGAGTTACAGGTGCAACCGGTACAGGGATTGTTGGGGCTACAGGCGCTACAGGTACTGTTACAGGAGCATGGGCACTTATTGGCAATGCCAGTACAGTAGATGGGACTAATTTTATTGGAACAACCGACAATGTCCCTTTTGTTATTCGTGTAAACAACGAAAAGGCCGGAAGAATTGATAATACGTTATCAAATACCTTTTATGGTTACCAAGCTGGTAATGTTACTACCTCGGGCAATAATACTGCAATGGGGAACGCTGCAATGAAATTGAATACCACCGGAAGTAATAACGTGGCTGTTGGTAAAAATGCCTTATCAAGCAATACAACCGGTAATAGTAATACAGCTTATGGTGTGGGGGCTCTTTTATCAAATAAATCCAATGGACGTAACACGGCTGTTGGTACAGATGCAATGTTTACCCAAAGTTTTTTAGGAGGGAATACAGATAACGTTGCTGTTGGTTACCAGTCACTCTATTCTAATCAGCCTATTTCTAACGCTACTGGAGTTAGGAATGTTGCCCTTGGCACCACAGCTCTATACACCAATAGCACCGGGCTGGAGAATTCAGCGTCAGGTCACCAGTCGTTGTTAAGTAATACTACCGGCAATTACAATTCAGCTCATGGAGCATATGCACTTTATTCCAGTCAAACAGGCAGTAATAATACAGCAGTAGGGTATAAGGCTTTTTATGGAGGAGCAGCATTCTCCAATTCAATGGCTCTGGGTGCAAATGCCACAGCTATTTCGGCTTCTAATCAGGTGCAGCTTGGGGATGCTTCTGTGAATGGAGTTAGTGCAATAGTTGGTTTAACTGTGTTTTCAGATTCGCGTATAAAAAATAATATTAAGGAAAATGTTCCCGGACTAATATTTATAGAAAAACTACGTCCTGTGAGCTATTATTACGATATAGATATATTAAATGAAATAACAGGAAGCCCAAAAACTCCCGATTGGGATGGAAAATATGATATTGAAAAAATGCAGTTCTCGGGTTTCATCGCACAGGAAGTTGATGAGGCTGCCAGAAAGGTTGGTTATGACTTTAGTGGGGTAGATAGAAAGGGGAAACTTTTGGGTTTACGTTATGCTGAGTTTGTGGTGCCTTTAGTTAAAGCTGTTCAGGAACAACAAGTTCAAATTGCGACTCAGCAAAAGCTGATCGAAGAAATGAGAAAAGAATTTATAGAGTTGAAAAAGCAAATTGAGTTGCTAAAGAAACCATAATGATAATTATTTACTTTATTGAATTAGGCGCTTAATGAATAATGCAAACACTAATGCTTTATATCGCAACTTGTGCTGTCAGCCAGAGCTTGTAGAAGGATGTGCGTGGGGCTGCCTATATACTTCGACAGACTCAGTATAACATTCGTACGATTTAGCCTGAGTTCAGTTTAAATAATTATTTGTAAAGTGCCTAATTCAATTACTTTATTTAAAATCCTTTTACTACGTTCAATCTCTCTTTATAATATTAGCACCTATTTAGTTCATAACTGTTACTTAGTTTTTTTTGTATCAGAAGCTAAAATACCCCAAAAGCGTAAGGTTGAATAATCTACAATAAGATTTATCAATGAACATGAATTTATTGTAATTTTGGTGCTGAAATACATTACATAACTTTATGTACAAAATAATAATTAAACCAGTATTTTTCCTGTTTCAACCTGAAACAATTCACCATATCGTTTTTAAGTTCATTAAAATTTTTTCTGCAATTCCTGGCGTTTCACAACTTATACGTATGGTTTATGTAGTAAACGATAATCGGTTGAAGGTTAAGTTATTAGGCTTAGAGTTTCCAAACCCTGTAGGCTTAGCTGCCGGCTTTGATAAGGATGCAAAATTGTATGATGAATTAGGTAATTATGGTTTTGGTTTTATTGAGATAGGAACACTTACCCCAAAAGCACAACCGGGAAATGAGAGGCCCCGGATGTTTCGCCTACCGGAAGATGAAGCACTAATAAACCGTATGGGTTTTAATAATGGAGGGGTTGCAGCAGCGGTTGAGCGTTTAAAAAAACGTAAAACAAAGATCATTATTGGTGGTAATATTGGTAAGAATAAAATTACTCCTAACGAAGAAGCAGAAAGTGATTATGAAAAATGTTTTGAAGCTTTGTTTGATCATGTTGATTATTTTGCTGTGAATGTAAGTTCGCCTAATACACCAAATTTGCGTGCTTTGCAAGATAAAGAGCCACTGACAAAACTTTTAACCCGGATAAAGAACTTAAATTCTCAAAAAAGCAATCCTAAACCAATTCTTCTGAAAATTGCCCCTGATCTGAGTAATGATCAGTTGGATGATATAATAGATATTGTTAAAGAAACGAAAATTGATGGTATAATCGCCACTAATACCACTATATCTAGAGATGATCTCCAAACTCCCGCTTCCAAACTCCAAACTATCGGAGCCGGTGGCTTAAGTGGAAAACCATTAACAAAACGTTCAACAGAAGTTGTTAGATATTTAAGTACCAAATCTAATAAAGCATTTCCAATCATTGCTGTTGGTGGAATTCATACTGCGGAAGATGCAATTGAAAAACTAAAGGCAGGCGCTAGCTTGGTACAAATTTATACCGGGTTTATTTATGAAGGACCGGGAATAGCAAAACGGATCAATAAAAAGCTTTTGAAGGCTTTATAATCATTGGTATGTCATCCCGATTGGCTTTTGCCAAGAGGGATCTTGTCAAATAAAGAGGCATTTGTCATTATTTAAAAACAAGATCCCTAGCAAAAGCTCGGGATGACACTAGGCGTTATTTTTTTATCATAATTTCTAATAAAACGAAGTATTATGAAACTAATTGAATGTCCACGTGATGCAATGCAAGGCATCCATGAATTTATACCAACTGAAAAAAAAGTTGAGTATATTAATTCATTGCTAAAAGCCGGATTTGATACTGTTGATTTCGGAAGTTTCGTTTCCCCACAAGCGATTCCTCAAATGCGAGATACTGCCTATGTATTGGAGCAATTGGATCTAAGTGCTACCACTTCCAAATTACTTGCAATTATTGCCAATGTTCGCGGTGCGCAAGATGCGGTTGAATTTGAAGAGATCAGTTATTTGGGTTTTCCATTTTCTATTTCCGAAACATTTCAGCAACGCAACACCAATTCCTCTATTGCCGAATCCTTGCTAAGAGTGGAAGAAATTCAGGATCTGTGTGTAAGAAACAGAAAGGAACTGGTTGTTTATATTTCAATGGCTTTTGGTAACCCTTATGGCGATGAATGGAGCAGCGACATAGCCATTTTATGGACCAAACGATTGGCTAAGATGGGAATTAAGATCATTGCATTGTCTGACACTATTGGTGTTTCTAACCCAGAGAATATTTCATTTTTATTTTCAAAATTGGTTCCTGAATTTCCGGGGATTGAAATAGGGGCGCATTTACATACCACACCGGATACCTGGGAAGAGAAAATAAATGCTGCATATACGAGTGGTTGTCGTAGATTTGACAGTGCTATTAAAGGCTACGGTGGCTGCCCTATGGCTACCGATAAATTAACGGGAAATATGGCAACAGAAAACCTATTGAGCTATTTTCGTAAAAAAAATATCCCAACAGGTATTGATGAAAAGGCATTTGCTGAGGCATTGTTATTATCAGGAAGTATATTTCCCAAAGAATAACAATAAAATAATTAATCAATAGGCAATTGACAATTTAAGAAGTAGGCAATTTAACAAACACAGATTCGTAAATTCGTAAACATTCGTTATCCATAATCCACATGAGCGCTACCAAATTTCAAAAACTGATCACCAATCCTTTTTTATTCCGATTGTATCTATTAAAAAAATTGCCCTTGGCATTTATTGCAGGATTGAGAGTAAAAGAACTGAGTGAGGAAAGAGCAGTTACAACGGTGAAATATGGTTGGTTGACTCAAAACCCTTTCCGTTCCATGTATTTTGCATGTCTTTCTATGGCAGCAGAAATGTCAACGGGACTGTTGGTGCTTAACGGTGTTTATAATTCCAAACCTGCGATTTCTATGCTGATCATAAAAAATCAGGCAATTTATCATAAAAAAGCCATTGGAAACATCACTTTTACCTGTTCTGATGGCAATTTGATCAATACACTTATCAATAAAGCAAAAGTAAGCGGAGAAAGCGTTTTAGTAGATACAACTTCCATTGGAAAAGACGAAGCAGGGGATGTGGTGGCTGAATTCACATTTACATGGTCGATGAAGGCAAAAAATTAGGAATTATTAACAGTCCTGAATGAAAACTATAACAATCTGGCATCTTTTTTATCGTTACCTTTGAGCATTCACCAACACAAATTATAATGCAAAAGGTTAGTTTTAATAATAAAAATAGCGTTTTTTTTAATGCTTTAAAAGAAAAGGTTGATACTTATTTTAAGTCGAACAATATAAAACAAACAGGTAACTATAAATTATATTTTAAAACAGCATTTCTTATCTCCACAGCTGTTGCACTTTACACTATATTGGTTATCTATACCCCTACAGCCTGGCTGTCGATCTTATTATCCTGCTTGATGGGGATTAACCTTGCTGCAATTGGTTTTAATGTTATGCACGATGGTGCACATGGAAGTTTTTCACAAAAATCATGGGTAAATGATTTGATGGGTTATTCATTAAACGCAATGGGTGGCAGTGTTTATTTATGGAAGTATAAACATAATGTGAATCACCATTCATTTACCAATATTGAAGGTATGGATGATGATATTGACATCAAACCATGGATAAGAGTTCATAGTGACCAAAAGAAATACTGGTTTCACCGTTTTCAACATATATATTGGGTGGGTTTGTATGGAGTAACTTACCTATTATGGATTTTTGTACAGGATTTCACAAAATATTTTAGCGGTAAAATTGGGGAAACACCTTTCCGGAAGATGGATGTTAAAGAACATTTCATTTTTTGGATAAGCAAGCTGCTTTATATTGGAGCTTTTATTGTGGTTCCCATCTTTAGTGTTGGTTTAATTGAAACTGTAATTGGTTATTTAGTGATTTCGTTTGTATGCGGGTTCATTATTGCGGTGGTATTTCAATTGGCTCACATTGTGGAGGATGCCCAGTTTTCAACTCCAGATAAAGAAATTTTTAAAATTGACGAGGAGTGGGCTGTACACCAAATAAAAACAACAGCGAATTTTGCGACCAAGAGTAAAATTGTTTCCTGGCTTACCGGAGGACTAAATTTTCAGGTAGAGCATCATTTATTCCCTCGTATCAGTCATATTCACTACCCGAAAATCAGCCAGTTTGTTCGTGAAACTTGTGAGCAGTTTAATATTGCTTATTTGGAATACCCAACGGTATTAAGTGCAGTGCGTTCGCATGTGGTTCATTTAAAGCATGTTGGGAGGTGATTTTTCAACAGAGATTATTTTAGATTAAAAAAGGAACTCAATTGAGTTCCTTTTTTAATCTAAAATAATCTCTGTTGAAAAATCACCTCCCAACATGCTTT
>JAIOQD010000676.1 GCA_021413595.1 Bacteroidota bacterium
CCATATTTACTTTTCTTAATAATAAAGAGTATCAACTTTCATATTCTTTTCCTGAATACACAATAAACCTGGTAAACGTTTTTGGAGAGGCTAATTATAAAATATTGAGTTCTCCTCATGTAACTATTTCTGAAGAATCAATAATTGATCAAAATGGAAATCAATACCAAAAAAGTCTTAATGCTCCACCTCCGCCTACAATACAAAGTACCGATTTTGGTCCTGCAATTTGGAATCCAACAACTTGTAATTATAGCTCAAGAGGCGGAACCGCTGTTTCTGCAATAACCATTCATACAGTACAAGGCTCTTATGCAGGATGTATTTCCTGGTTTAAAAACTGTAACGCAAGTGTTTCCGCCCACTATGTAGCACGCTCATCAGATGGACAAATAACCCAAATGGTTCGCGAAAACCAAAAGGGATGGCATGTTGGGAATCATAACCCTTATACAATAGGAATTGAGCATGAGGGATACATAAACAATTCGTCATGGTACACTGTTGCAATGTACACAGGATCGGGTAATCTTTCAAAAGATATTACCCAATCAGGTTATGGAATTCTTCCTACAAGTTGTTACAACGGACCATCCTGCAACGGAGGTAGTGGCAGCTGTCAACTTGCAAATGCCATCAGAATAAAAGGTCACCAGCATTATTCCAGCCAAAGTCATACCGATCCGGGCATTAACTGGAACTGGCCCTATTATTATTGCATCATCAATAATTGTAGCAATCCAACTCCACCTCCACCCGCTCCAACCATTACTTCAAGCAATACCTGCGGAGATAAAACCATCACTAGAGCAAGCCCTCCTTCCGGTACCACTTATTATTGGCAGGGAACAAGCTGCGGAACAAGCGTAGCCAATTCGGCCTTGAACTATACAGTGAGTTCTTCGGGAACGTATTATTTAAGAGCAAAAAACTCTAATGGTTGGTCAACCTGTAGTTCAATAATAGTAACAATAAATGACATCCCCAATGACCCTCCTGCACCTACTACCACTACAAATTCTTGTGGAAGCCAAACATTAACCAGAGGAACGCCTCCTTCGGGCGTTACTTTTTATTGGCAAAGCACAAGCTGTGGAACCAGCATCACGAGTTCGGCTCTAACTTATACTGCCCCCTCTACAGGGACCTATAAATTAAGAGCCAGACAAAATGCAGGGAGCTGTTGGTCAAACAACTGTTCTTCCGTTGCTGTAACGGTGGCACCTACCCCTGCAACACCACCTGTTCCTACATCCAGTACCAACAGCTGCGGTTCGGTTACACTTACTATGCCTAACGCTCCTTCAGGAGAGACATATTACTGGCAAGGATCCAGTTGTGGAGTAAATACAACTGATGCAAGCAGTACGTATATTGTTACAGCTTCGGGAACCTATTATCTTCGCTCATTGAATAGCCAGGGCTGCTGGTCCAGCTGCCGCTCTTTAGCAGTATCAATAATTGATTGTCCTGAAAATCTTATCGTTTCTTTTGGTCCTTGTTCTGCTTCAATGGTTTACTTTATCTGGATCAATTCAAATGTGAACTGGACTTTACAGGTATCGCTGGATTCTGCATTTAGTAGCTTTTATACCAAACCGGCTTCCAATGTTACTCTCCTTTCGGGGCCGACAGGCTTTACACCTAGCCTTAATTTTCAATCCAATGCCACTTATTACTGGAGAATTTTAACGGGAACTGTTTATACCTATGGGCCTAACTTTATTCTCCCTTTTTGTGATGTTATTCCTCCTACTACTGTTATTGCACCTGTAACCGGATGGCAAAGCACCAATTTTACAGCAAATTTCACTGATTCCGATAATTCAGGAGGATCAGGACTTGGTAAAAGCTTTTACAGAGTACTCGATTTTGATGGTACCGAATGGAGGGCCAACGGATCAAGAGGATTTGCTAATGATAACTTTGATAATACGATTTTAAATCCCGACTGGACCAACCACACTGGTACATGGGCCAATGCTTCCGGTTTTCTTGAACAAAGTGATGATACAGAAGGCAATTCAAATATTTCGGCTCCGTTAACTCAAAACCTGTCTAACCGCTATTTATATCATTGGAATGCAAAAATTGATGGAAGTGGAATCAACAGAAAAGCTGGTCTTCATTTTTTTAGTGACAGCGCTTCATTACCCAATAGAGGAAATTCGTATTTGGTATGGTTCAGTATGGATGAACATAAACTGGAGTTTTACAAAGTTACCAACGACTTGATGACATTAGTAAAAAGCCGAAATTATAGTTTCGTTGCAGGACAGTTTTATGATTTCAAATTAGTGTATGACCGTATTAACGGAAAAATGGATATCTATATTAATAATATTATTGCAGAAAGTTGGGCCGATGCTGCTCCAATTGCCTCAGGTAATTCCATTTCTTTCAGAACAGCTGATGCAAACATGACGATCAATTATTTCAAAACATTCC
>JAIOQD010000677.1 GCA_021413595.1 Bacteroidota bacterium
AGCTTCGAAAGTTGCATCAAAACAATCGGAGGGGGAATATGCTGCAATAACCGGAACCGGAGATTCACCATTTCGACCATATAATGCTTGTAATAAATCAGCTTGCTCTGTTTTAGTCGGCAAACCTGTACTTGGTCCACCACGTTGAACATTTAAAATCACCAATGGCAATTCCAACATTAAAGCGAGACCAATCGCTTCACCTTTTAGAGCAATACCAGGACCTGAAGATGCAGTAACACCTAATGCACCTCCGAATGATGCACCAATGGCTGAAGTAATTGCTGCTATTTCATCTTCAGCCTGAAAAGTTTTGACATCAAAATTTTTATGTTTCGACAATTCATGTAAAATATCAGATGCTGGTGTTATTGGATATGTTCCGTAAAACAAAGTTAATCCCGCCTTTTGAGCTGCAGCAATCAAACCCAATGCAGAAGCATGATTCCCAGTAATACTTCGATACACTCCTTTAGCTACAGGTGCGGGGTCTACTTCAAACCGATTCATTGGCGTTTCTATTGTATCACCATAATTATAACCAGCCTTTAAAACATTAATATTGGCATCGATAAGTTCAGGACGCTTTTTAAATTTCAATTTTAAAAATTCAATCGTATTATCAAGTGAACGATTGTACATCCAATAAATGTAACCAAGAACAAACATGTTTTTTGACCGATCCATTTCTTTTGTACCTAAGCCCGAATCAGCTAATGCAGTGCGTGTAATTTTTGTTACATCAATCTCATGAATATTATACTTTGCTAATGAGCCATCACGTAAAGGATTCACATCCAAAGGATATTTCGCCAACTTTAAATTTTTAGCATCAAACCCATCTATATTAGCAATAATAAGTCCACCCGGTTTAAGTTGATTCAAATTGGCCTTTAAAGCTGCGGCATTCATCACCACCAATACATCACATGTATCGCCAGCCGTAAAAATTTCAACACTACCAAAGTGAACCTGAAAACCTGAAACGCCTGCCGTAGTTCCTTGTGGTGCACGTATCTCGGCTGGGAAATTTGGAAATGTACTTATATCATTTCCATACAAGGCCGATGTAGCTGTAAACTGTGAACCTGCTAACTGAATACCATCTCCAGAATCCCCTGCAAATAATATTACTACGTTTGTTTTTATTTCTGTTGTTGTACTCATTTTATTTTAGAAAGAAATCAAGATGTTAAACACCATGATAATATTTAATAGAATTATTTTTCTGAATTAATGTTTTGAATTATGCGCTTAGCTTATAATCGTTTTAATATGAGCCCTAGCTAAATCATCCGAACGTCATATTGTGTAATTATATGGGCTGCCTCATGTACCCCCTCGGCAATCTCTTGGTGATATTTGTCAACGATTATAACAATAAATCAGTACAAAGATATCGTATTATTTTGGGCTATATTTAAAGAATCCCTTCTTGTTTATTAAAAAAATGTCGGATTAAACTGGCTAATTCGAATTTTTATATCGAACTGATCGTGGAATGGGATAAAACATGACAACAAAACTTTTACATGTTATAGGAAATTTGTATTTGATAAAATAAATTAGGGAATATCTATGAAGCTATCGTTCTTTTTTAAAAAGGTAAAAACAAAAAATCGAATTAGTAAAATCGAAATATATTTTTAGGTTTCTAAATCCGGCTTTTTTGAAATTAATTAATTGAATTAGGCAATAATGAATAATATGAACACGGATGCTTCATATTACAAGGTGTGATGTCACCCAGAGATGTCGAAGGGGGTGCGTGAGTCAGCCCCACATACTTTAATCGTCAAAAGCTCAGTACAGGCTCGCTCAGTATGACATTCGAATGATTAGCCTGAATTACATTAAAAATAATTATAAGCTATTGCCCAATTCAATTAATGTAGGTAAAGGCATTTATTAGCCGGAAAATTACTCCTTCAACTTGACGTAAAACAAAGGCATATCATTCCCTGTAAGTTCGCCTGCCTCATCCATCTGTGTGATCAGTAAGTCAATACGTGTAATATTCTTTGTCAATTTATATGCTTTTTTATCAAACACCCATTTTTCGTACATCCTAACCTTAGAAATATCATTTTTTGTAACCAACTTAGGTGTATCCCCCAGTCTAACCAATGCCGATTTTACTTTACTTATTGACAAAGGAGCATTTGTAACAATATCGTACGCTTGAATCTTACCACTAAGCACAGCATCCACAATGGTATTAAATATTTGCTGACGGTTTACGTTTTTATTGAGTGACCTCCAGTAATCATCATCGTAATCAGCTGGTTGTATCATTGGTGTTGTTGATTGTATCTGTTCAGCCCAAACTTCCTTTTTTGCGGAATCTAATGGTACAATTGCAGCCTGTTTTTTAGCGCTGGTAAATACATAGCCCAATAAAAATTCAGTTGACGAACCTGTATATGATTTTATCGGACTCATCCCCAGATCATAAGCATACCCTAAACTAAAACTTTTATAACGTAAACCGGCACTAATAGCAACTGCATAATTACTATGATAAGTAACACCAAACCATCCCATTTTTTTCCAATCCACAACAGCATTAATATCAAATTGAAAGGGTGCTCCCTTAACTGTACGGATCATGATTAAAGGATAGGCCGTTATCTGTTTTTCTTTTACTAAATCAAATTCATATTTTATTGAACCCTGGTAGTGACGGGCCAAATTAAAATGTCTGACATACCCCACATCAGTGCCATATTTTACATTGTTACCCAAAATTTGTGGTACAGCGAAACCTATTTCCAGTTTTTTTCGCACGTATGCAAGTCCAAGGTCAGCGCTAAAAACAGTTTTATTTTGTTGTTGCAGCACAAAAAACGGATCATCCTTATCACGCATTACAGCACTTGCGTAATCAATTTTATTATCCAGCATTCCCATTGCCACACCAAAATACAGATCATTGTCGATACCCAACTTTATTTTATACGAATAACTTGCAAAAGCACCTACCTGGCGAATAATATCTGTTGAATAGGAATAAATTTTCAAACCCAATCCAACATTTTTTTCTTTTACAGGAGCATCAATAGTGAAGTAACTTGTTTGTGGAGCACCTTTCACATTGGCCCATTGAGAGCGGTGACCAATAAACGCATTGCTAAATGCAGCATTGCCGGTAAATGCAGGATTAGAAATGAAGCGATTCGTATAATACTGGCTACTGAAAGATACCTGTTGGGCAAATAAAGAAGCCCCCCCCGACCCTCCAGAAAGGAGGGAGAAAAAAAGCAAAAAGAAGGCCAGCACCAGTACCCTAAAAAAAGGGAAATGGTTCCTGTACGTTTTATCTTTTATCCTTTTCATTTTTTATTCTTTTTTATACCTTTTTATACCTTAGAGAACTTACCTAATCACCTCCTCCCCTTTGAGAAGGTCTGGAGAGGCTTCTTTATTGAATATTACTAAAAATGCTTATTGCACCTGAATACACTTTCTCTCCTTTTGCAAATTTGAGGAAATAATAATAAGTGGCATCCGGTAATAGTTTACCATTAAAAGTTCCATCCCAGCTATTATCATAAGATGGCGATGTATATACCTGTTGCCCTTGATTATTTACCACTATTACTTCCGTATCTGGATAATCTTCAATATTTACAATGATCCATGTATCATTCTTTCCATCACCATTTGGAGTCATTACGCTTGATATTATCAAATTTTGCTCCTTAAGTACTGTCACAGTTAATGAATCTATACCCACACAACTATTGCCATCAGTGGATGTCAATACATACGTAATGGTAGATACTGCCGTAAGAGTAGGATTAGCAATATTTGGATCATCAAGTCCGGTAACCGGTGACCATGAAAACGATATACCTCCTGTTCCACTGAGAGTTACAGAGGTTCCAAAGCTCACAGTAACATCGTTTCCGGCATTTACATCTAGAGAACCTACAGTAAGCACTACAGGAAAGCTTGCACTATTTGTACAAAGGTTTGTTGATACTGTAAAAAGGTAAGTGACATTTACCGCAGCTGAGTCGGAAAGCGTAAGCGTTTCAGCAATAGCTCCGGCACCAGCACCTGCTATATTACTTAAGCCTGACACATCAGGCCTTGTCCATGTATAAGTTACTCCTGTAAGTTGACTTGTTGGGGTATAATTAAAAACCGAACCGCTACAAATCCTTCCAGGTGAAAGTGTACTGGTAAACTCCGGTGTTGGGTTTACTGTAACAATCACACTATAGGTAGTTGGATTTGTACAGCCATTAGCTGTTAATGTATAAATATAGGTAACGTTTATAGAATCTAATGTAGTGTTTATAAGCACTTCGTTAGGATTGTTTATACCACTTCCACCAATGTTACTTATACCCACAACTGCTGCTCTCGTCCAAGAGAAAGATGTACCTGCCGTTCCACTTGTTGGGGTATAGGCAAAAGTGGCACCGCTGCATACTTCTGGAGGTGATAAACTACTTGTAAATACAGGTACAGGATTTACTGCAACTATCACATTGTAGGTGTTTGAATTTGTACAACCATTTGCAGACACCGTATAAACGTAGGTTACATTTATCGGAGCTGCTGTTGTATTCGTAAATGTTTCATTTGGGCTACCTGTACCATTACCCATAGGATTAGTAATACCGGATATTGCCGCTCTTGTCCAAATAAAAGTTGCGCCCAGTGCAGAACTCTCAGGGGTATAGCTAAAAGGGACACCACTGCAAACAGCAGCCGGAGCTAAGGTGCTTATTAATACTGGTGATGGATTTACTGCAACAGTAACAATATTATTGTTTTTCAAGCATCCACTTGCAGATACACTAAACACATAGGTAACATTCACAGGATCTGCTGTTGTATTCGTAAGTACTTCTGATACGTTACCAGAACCTGCACCTGCAATATTACTTATCCCTGGTATTGCATCCCGCGTCCAAGTATAAGTTGCACCGGTGGTTGTACTTAATGGAGTATAATTAAAAGCGGTACCACTGCAAACTGCAGGGGGAGTTAAACTGCTGCTTATTGATGGGACAGGATCTACAGGAACCTGTACATTATAAGTTGTTGGATTTGCACAGCCATTAGCCGATAATGTATAAATATATACAACATTAATAGTTGCAGCAGTTGTATTCGTAAGTATTTCGTTTGGATTATCCGTACCACTTCCAGCTATGTTCGTGATTCCAGCTATTGCTGCTCTGGTCCATATAAATGATGTACCAGGCATTCCACTTGTTGGGGTATAGGCAAAAGTACCACCACTACATATTGCAGGAGGAAACAAGCTACTGCTCAATGCCGGTGTAAGACTTACCGAGATCACAACATTGAAAGTAGAAGGGTTTACACAACCATTAGCTGAAACAGTGAAAACGTATGTTACGTTAATACCTGCTCCAGTTGTATTTATAAGAGTTTCATTAGGATCGCCAGCTCCACTTGCTGCCGGATTACTTATACCTAAAATTGCACTTCGTGTCCACGTAAATACTGCACCAGAAGTAAGACTTGTAGGTGTGTAGCTAAATAATGTACCACTACAAATTGCTGGGGGCGACAAGGAACTGTTTAATGTTGGCGATGGATTTACAAGCACAATAACGTTTTGATTGTAACTACACCCACCAGCAGAGATCGTAAATAAATAAGTAACACTAACAGCTTCTGTTGTAACATTAATAAGTGTTTCGCCAGGATTATTTACGCCACTAGCTGCCGCATTGCTAATGCCTGCTACCGTGGCTCTTGACCAGGCGAATGTGGCACCTGAAGTCAAACTAGCTGGTGTATAACTAAAAGGAGTCCCACTGCATACAGCAGGAGGAGTCAAACTATTACTTAACAATGCCATTGGTTTTACAGCAACCACCACGGTATCATTAATAGGATTTGAACAGCCATTCGCTGATAGCGTATAAATGTATTTAACGTTTACAGCAACTGAAGTTGTATTATTAAGTATTTCATTTGGATTATCTGTTCCGCTGCCTGCTGTATTGCTTATACCTGAAACTGCCGGCCTGATCCATGCAAAAGAAGTACCTGACGTTGCACTTGCTGGTGTATAGCTGAACGGAGAACCGCTGCATACTGCGGCTGGTGCCAGGGTACTAGACAATGTTGGGAAAACATTGACATCCACAACAACATTGTAAAGTGTTGGGTTTAAACAACCATTGGCAGAAACCTGATAAACATATGTAACACTTAGAGCAGATGTTGATGCATTGGTCAAGGCTTCGCTTATATTGCCTGTACCAGAACTTGTAGCGGGAGTTATATCAGTAATTGCAGCACGCGTCCAAGGGAATATAGCTCCGGAGGTAGTGCTGGCCGGAGAATAAGAGAAAACAGTTCCGGTACAAAATGCTGGTGCTGTAAGGCTACTGCTTAGAACAGGTGTTGGATCAACTACAACTGTTGCTGTTATTGCCAAACCTACACATAAAGTTGGATTTGGTCCGGTTGGAGTTATTGTAAAGGTCACCGTTTGAGAAGAAGTAGTTGTGTTCGTTAAAACAACCCCTGTTATATCCCCTGCTCCACTTGCAGCAACACCGGTTACTTCAGTTGTTTTATCTCTTGTCCACGTAAAAGTGGAAGGCACAGCATTACTGGTACCCAATACCATTGTTGTAAATGAGGTTCCGGAGCAATGTGTTTGACTGTTATTAGTAGCCGTTGCAATTGGTATTGG
>JAIOQD010000099.1 GCA_021413595.1 Bacteroidota bacterium
CTTTTCTCTGTTTAACTGTTTCGGGCGGACATACTCAAATAGTAGTAGTAAATGACTTTTTTGAAATGAAAGTAATTGGCGAAACCATTGACGATGCTGCGGGAGAAGCATTTGATAAAGCAGCTAAAATTATGGGCTTGCCTTATCCCGGTGGACCACTTATTGATAAATATGCCAAAGAAGGTGATCCAAAAGCATTTACCTTTTCAAAGCCGAAAGTTCCGGATCTTAATTATAGTTTCAGCGGATTAAAAACAGGCTTTATGAATTTTATCAATAATGAAACAGCAAAAAATCCAAATTTTGTTGAGGAGCGTAAGGCAGATATTTGTGCTTCCATTCAGCATACCATTATTGATATATTGATGAACAAGTTAAAAATAGCCGCCCAACAATATAATATTACTCAAATTGCAATTGCCGGTGGAGTGTCTGCTAATTCAGAGTTGCGCGCTACCTTACACCAATTAGCGCAGCAATTAGGATGGCAGGTTTTTATTCCTAAATTTGAGTATTGTACTGATAATGCTGCAATGATAGCAATTACTGGTTATTATAAATATTTGAAACAAGATTTTACAAGTCAGGCAATTACCCCTTTGCCACGATATACATTAGGATAACAGGATTAGTTTTCATCTTTTTTATTTTATTCTGCTGTACAATTCATGAAATTAAAACAAATAAAATATTTCATTTTGATTTCATTGATGCTCAGCAGCGTTATTGCCAGCGCATTGGATGGTGATACTATCAGAATAAAACCTCCGGTGCAAAAAAAAGTTTATCCCACGCCCCCTCTGATATTAAAGACCAATCCACTTGCTATTTTATGGGGACCAATACCATTTACAGCTGAATATCGTTTGGTAGCTGAAGTTACAACCGGACGTAAACAATCCTCACAAATAGGGATATCTTTTCTGACCACAAGTCCGCTTTGGAAAACATTTGAAGCGGCCGCTAATATCCCAACAAAGTATCACTTTATAGCAAGAGGGTGGCGCATACAGGTTTCTCATAAATTTTTTCTTATTGGTAGTAAAAAATATGCACCATTCGGGTTTTATATTTCACCAAACGTATCCTATACAAATGCTCATATATCAATTGGTTTACAAAGGTATTACAGGCAAAATTATTTAGACTTCAGGCATTTTAATGCCAATATTTTAGTAGGGATGCAAATAGGCAAAAATTCTCGATTTACAATGGACATATTTGGTGGAATGGGGTATAAAAAAAATACTGTTCTTTTCCATGCAAATAGTTTTGTGATACTTCCCTATGATATGGAGGAGTTTGGGAAGTTTTATAATTCCAATCTTAAACTCGTATTCGGTATTAATTTTGGTTATGCAATTTATTGAGTTTCGGGAAATATTTCGGGAACAATAAAACTATAAATGCTCTGTTACTATAGCGTTGAGACCGGATATACGTTTAGTAAATGTATATGTTCCTTTCGAGAAATTATTCACCGGCCATCCACCCCATAAAAGGCTATTTCCCAGGCCATCTTTGTAATTGTATGCAGCAGTAGTTTCGTTGTCAAATTCCCAGATCATTGTATTTCTTTCTTTAGAGTTTTCGGCTTTAGGAATAGTCACTTTCACATTTAAAAATTTGTGATAAATAACCTGTTGCAACCACCCTTGCCCAACACCTAGGATTGTAAGAACATCTGTTAACCCTCCGGCAAGTGCTGTCGCTTGCAGTTTTGCTTCTACTGTAAAGCGGGTGGGGTTACCTCCTTCTACAAAATATTCACCGGTATTAAATCTGAAATTTGCGTAATCAAATGCTTGTTTTATTTTGGCATTTGCAGTAACCCATTGGCTGGCTCCATAAACCGAATATGTAAACAATGGTCCTTGAGTACCAACCATTCCGTTGTCGTCAGTTAATTGAATAGCTGTTACCGGAAAAGCAACAATATCTAAAATATTGTTACCCGATCCATCAGTTGCAGCAGTTAGTTCCCATGTGCCTTGCATCAATACTTTGGTAGGTGGTTCTATTTCTTCTTTTTGACAAGCACTAATACATAAAAGAAGTGAAATAAAAACAGTTCCAATAAAAAGTTTATTTTTTAGCATGGCCAATTATGTTTTACCTTGATTGGATAGAATTTATAAGTGATCATATCAATAAATCAATTAATATGCCATAAAAAATTGGAAAAAAAATGCAATATGAGTTTCTGAAAACTCATACCGCATCTCTGACTAATGAAAGGTTAAGCAATTTTATACATCCAATTGTGAATATCTTCTGCACGACCTTTGCGGATATCTTCTAATTCTTTTGCAACACGTTGTGAGAACATTTGGCCCTCTATACCTGGTAATACATAATCTTTTCCTTCAAAACCTATTGTTGAAATATGTGCAATAGTTGCTGCAGTACCTGTACCAAAAGCTTCCTGTAAGGTCCCGTTCTTATGAGCATCAATTACTTCATCAATACTTATTTTGCGTTCCTGAACTTTTACTTTCCAATCCCTTGCAAGGGTAAGTACACTGTCACGTGTGATACCTGCTAAAATTGTATCACCCAATGGTGCAGTGATCAATACATCATCGATCACAAACATTAAGTTCATAGTTCCTGACTCCTCTAAATAGCGGTGATTACGAGCATCCGTCCAAATGATCTGATCATACCCTCTTTGTTGAGCGAGTTTGGTTGGATATAAGGAACGGCCATAATTACCGGAAGCTTTCACAAAACCTACACCACCTTCAACAGCACGTATAAAATTGGTTTCTACCAATACTTTTACTGGTTTGTTGTAATACGCACCTCCTGGCGAAGTGATGATATAAAACTTGTAGGTATCAGATGGTTTTACCCCGATAAATTCATCCGTGCCAATAATAAAAGGACGTAAATACAACGATGCTCCATCAGCAGTAGGCACCCAATCTTTGTCCATGTGAACCAATTGTTTAAGACCTTCAATGAAATATTCCTTAGGAATTCCCGGCATACACATTCTATCAGCTGATATGTTAATTCGTTTGTTGTTATCAAAAGGCCGGAAAAGAGATACTTCACCTTTATCATTTTTATAGGCTTTCATACCTTCGAAAATAGCTTGCCCGTAGTGAAGTGCGGATGTTGAAGGACTCATTGGCACCGGTCCATAGGGCAATTGTTGTGCATTACCCCATTGATTATTATTATAATCAACTACGAACAGGTGGTCAGAAAAAATTTTACCAAATGTCAGGTGTTCAAAATCCAGTTCATTTATTCTCGATTTAGAAATTTTTTGAACCTTAACTTCAATAGTATTTGCTGTTATCATTAAAATTTGAGTTTGTTTATTTTGATAAAAATAAGTATTTTATTTATCCAAAACAATTTTCTGGAATAAATGTAGACGAATAAGAGATTATTAAAGTTGAAATTAAATGAAATGTGATGGAAGGATATAAAAATGGGGAGAGGAGGTAAAAAAGTAATAATTAAAAAAGATTAAAAATATTGCTCAAGCACTCCTAATCCCTGTCGGAGGATAGTGAAGTCATCATTAGTACAATCAACAACTGTTGAAGCCTGATTGTTACCATAACCACCTGCAATAACAATATCTACCTGATCCTTGTATTTTTCATAAATTAATTCAGGGTCGGTGGTGTATTCAACTATTTCATCATCATCGTGAACAGAAGTGGTCATAATGGGATTGCCTAATTGTTTTACTATTTCAAGGCAAATGATATTATCCGGAATGCGAATACCCACGGTTTTTTTTTTGCTTCTGAATATTTTTGGAACATTGTTATTGGCTTCTAGTATAAATGTAAAAGGTCCGGGAAGAGCCTTTTTCATTACCTTATAAGTGCCTGTGTTTATTGGCTTGGTAAAATCAGAGAGGTGGCTTAGATCAGAACAGATAAAAGAGAAGTTCGCTTTTTCAGGATCGATACCTTTTATTTTACATACGCGCTCAACTGCGCGTTGTTTATTAATATCACAACCTATCCCATAAACGGTATCGGTTGGATAAATCACAACACCGCCATCGCGTAAGCATTTTACAACTTTCGCAATTTCATCGTAGTTTGGTTTATTAGGGTTGATTCGGAGAAACATGCAATAGAGGAATTGATATTATTTACAATTTAACTTTTTTGTAGTAGGCAATTAAAATTGAATTCAATTGCCTACTGCAAAATAGTTAAACTATTTTTTTGCATCAGCTAAAAATTGTGCTAATCCAATGTCTGTTAACGGATGTTTTAATAAAGAAAGAATTACCCCTAATGGGCATGTAACCACATCAGCACCAATTGTAGCACATTCAATAATGTGCATTGGATGACGAACAGATGCAGCTAAAATTTGTGTTTCATAACCGTAGTTATCATAAATCACACGGATATCTTCAATCAATCGTAAGCCATCCGTTGAAACATCATCTAAACGACCTACAAATGGAGAAACATAGGTAGCACCGGCTTTTGCAGCTAATAGGGCTTGTCCGGCAGAAAACACCAATGTGCAGTTTGTTCTGATTCCTTTTTCAGAAAAATATTTAATAGCTTTAATACCATCCTTGATCATTGGTACTTTAACTACAATTCGTTTGTGAAGTTTAGCAAGGCGTTCACCTTCTTTTACCATTCCTGCAAAATCAGTGGAAATTACTTCAGCACTAACATCACCGGTTACTATCTTGCAAATATCAACGTAGTGTTTTAAAATATTTTTTTCGCCTTTAATACCTTCTTTGGCCATTAATGAAGGGTTAGTTGTTACTCCATCAAGTACACCAAGGTCTTGAGCTTCTTTAATTTGTGCAAGGTTTGCTGTGTCAATAAAAAATTTCATATCTAAAATAGTTAGCCTTTTTAATCTCCCGAAAGGTAGATTTTTTGGAATGGTTTATAATTGTTATTTGTTTTGCAAATGTATAAAAACGATTTGGAACTCAGCGAATATAGTTGGATTCATTCGTAATTCGTATTTACCGGTAATTTGTGGGAGTTTTGTAATTCGCAGGAAGTAAAAAAAGAAGGGGTAAGCTACTCATATCGCACCGCTCAACCTATTACCTTTGCTTACTTCCGTACCTGGAGGGTTTTAGGGAGCTGGTCGTATAAGACTTACCCCGGTGCAAAAGTAATAAAATTTATTTTTAAATTCAAAGTATTACATACTTTTAATTTTTTTCCATTGCAGGGGGATTGCCCCCTGCCTTAATTCGTTATTTTTCGTAATTCGGAGATTATTTATATATTTGTTTCCTATGAACATTTCAATTGTTATCCCTTTATTAAACGAAGAAGAATCCTTGCCGGAGCTAATCGGGTGGATTGAAAAAGTGATGATTGCGAATGGGTTTTCGTATGAGCTGATCTTTGTAGATGATGGAAGTACGGATAATTCCTGGAAGGTTATTGAAGCCTTGTCGGCTAAAAATCAAAATATCAAAGGGATAAAATTTCGGAGAAATTATGGTAAATCAGCTGCTTTAAATGTAGCATTTGAAGCGGCTTTGGGTGATGTGATAATTACAATGGATGGCGATTTGCAGGATTCTCCTGATGAAATTCCTGAATTGTATAAAATGATAATGGTTGACGGGCTTGACCTTGTATCGGGCTGGAAAAAGAAACGTTATGATCCCCTAAGTAAAACCATACCCACAAAATTGTTTAATTGGGCAACCCGAAAGGCTAGTGGAATCAATAATTTACATGATTTTAATTGTGGTTTAAAAGCGTATAAAAAGGATGTTGTTAAAAACATTGAAGTTTATGGCGAAATGCACCGTTATATTCCTGTAATTGCTAAATGGGCCGGTTTTAAAAAGATAGAAGAGAAAGAAGTGCAGCATTATGAGCGGAAATATGGTAAAACAAAATTTGGTTTTGAACGTTTTGTAAATGGCTTTTTGGATTTAATGTCCATCACTTTTGTTTCGAAATTTGGAAAACGGCCTATGCATGTTTTTGGTTTTTTTGGATCACTTTCATTTTTATTTGGTGGTGCTATTTCCTTGTATTTGATCTGTGAAAAGGTTTATAAATCGTTTAATGCTATTCCTACCCGGGATGTAACCGATCAACCTTTATTTTACCTGGCATTGGTAGCTATGATAATTGGAACTCAATTATTTCTTGCCGGATTTCTTGGAGAGTTGATTTCTCGTAATTCCGTTAGTAGAAATCATTATCAAATTGAAAAAACGATATAGACGACTTCCAAATTTCGTTGTAAACAGTACAATGTATTTAAACTTATATAAAGTCTAATGCAAAGAAAAAGCCTTGAAGATGTTTATCTTCAAGGCTTTTTCTTTGTAAATTAAACAAATTAATTAACCACTTTACCGCGAATTACACTAAGTTTATCATAAATTTTGGCAAGTAAAGCTTTTTCAATTTCTCCATCTTTGTGCTCTTTGTATAGGTTTTGTAAATCTTTTAAATCCTCAATAAAAGGGTTGAAATCTTTTTCCTTTTCAAATTCCTTTAATAATTGAACAAGTTTTTCCAAGGTATAACCTTCCTGAGCAACTTTTTGAAATAGCAACTCATTGTCTTTGTTTTTTGTTTCATCTTTAATTATACCAACAGTTAAATATTGACTCTCAATCCAGCTTCCAACCAAAATTTGGGTTGCGGTTAACAACCGGTCATTTGAACGTAAATAATTATCCATTTCAGTATAGATCTGATCGATAATCTTATTGATGGTATCTTTTTTATCAATATTGTTTTCTAATCTTGGTCCTACAATATTTTCGAAAATTTCAGCGCAACCAAGGCTTTTCGCTAAACCTCCTGCGGTTTTGAAATAACTTTTTACCTCAGAAAAATGCTCATTGGAAGACAAATAAACCAGATCAACAACATACACACCATAGTTCAACCCCTTTTTAGTTGTAGTAGTATATTTGGTTACATTATCAGTTGAGTTAACCAATCCTTGTTTAAACGGTATGTTCGATTTTGGCAAAAGTGTAATAATCTCAAATGGAGAAGGAATATTGATAATTAGCGTGTGAAATTTAAAATCGGCCAATTCATTTTCGGGCTGAGTTACGGGGCTTTTAGCAGTATCCTTTGCCAATTCAGTACCATTGGATGTATCGGTTGCACTGTTATTGCAGGATGCAATTAAAACAACACAAGAAAAAAGAAATATTTTTTTTATCATAAAATTAGGTTTTAAAACAGTTTTATTTTTTTGTGAAAGAAACAAGATTGAAAGGTATCTTAATTATAGACTTATAGTCTTCACCGGCTTCCTGCATATCATCATCCTCCTGATTATAAAGCAAGCCACTCAAATAATGGTTTATAGAACAATAGTGTATTTTCAGGAATGGATTTTCCTTTTAATTCAAAATTTCCATTTGGATCAAAGTTGATTAAAGGCGTTTTTTGGGATTGTTGAACTATGTATGGATTTGTTGCCATAATTAATTTAAAACGTTTTCAATCGAGGTTTAGGATAGCAAATTTATGTATAAAATCAAAACTTCAAAGAAATTTCTTCATTATTAGTGATAATGGTTGAAATATTCATTTTTTTGTAAGTCATAATAGATGTTAAGTAAAGTTTTCAAAATAAGTTCCTGAAAACTCAATTACGAAGCTTAAAAATAATTCTCCGAGTCTTCCCTTCGACTAGCTCAGGGTAAAACAAGCTCAGACTGACTGCTCGCAGGTCATATTGAGCTTGCCGAATATGTGTGCTGGATTTGAGGATGTTATTTTGAAAACTTTACTAAGGTGTTAAATTAAAAGTATAGCCACTGAAAAATTCTAGACATACTTTAATTTGATTTGTGTAATCTTGAATTTATTATCTATTATCTTTGAGGGGGCTCATAAACATTTATTCTTTTTTATGATCGTTATAAGATGCAGCGTTTAATAGCAAAATGATTTATCCTTTTTTTTCAAAAACAGGATTAAATAATTGTGTAAATCAATTGATAATAAAGGGAATGCAGGACAGGAATAACAACACTTTTGAAATACGATTACAAATGAAGAAATGTTTTTATATTAAATGTCTTTTCTTATTGTTCTTTACTCAGCAATATTTCTATTTACCTGCTCAGGATCATCAATCGATCGATTCGGTCAGAAACTTTGTAAAATCCACTTCAAATGATACTGCAAAAATTTCCGGATTGATAATGCTTTCAAAACATTATCAAGATAATAATTCAGATAAAGCATTTGATTATGGAAAGCAAGCGCTGACTTTTTCTGTACAACTAAATAACCTGAAGGGGATGGGAGAAGCTTATAATAACCTTGGCGATCTTTATTGGTATAAAGGGGATTACGGAGCTTCATCGGTACATTATTTCAAGGCATTAAAAATTTATGAAGATTTACAGGATAATGGTGCTATTGCCAATTGTTATCGTAATATCGGGTGGATATATTACTATCAAAAAAAATATCCTGAAGCACTTAACTATTATAATAAATCACTCATTATCAATCAAAAGTTGAAAATGAAAGGAAAAATGGGGCAGAATTATAGTGATATGGGTACGGTTTACGCTGAACAAAAAAAATTTAATGATGCTATAAAAAGTTATAGCAATGCATTGGGAATTGTAAAAGAATCAAATAACAAAGAAGGAATGACTGCTATTTATGGCAATATGAGCATTGTTTATGAGGAAATGGGTAAACTCGATCTTGCTATTCAAACGAGTGAAAAATCGATAAAAATTGCTGAAGAAATTGGAAGTAAAAGGTATTTATCAGGTAATTATTCTATTCTTGGTTCTTTGTATGTGAAGGCTAAAAGATATGATGCGGCAACCTTTGCTCTCAAAAAGGCATTGAACCTTTCAAAAGAAATTAAGGATAAAAGAGGTATAATAGAAGTCTATGGCAATTTTTCGAAACTTTTTGAAAAACAGAATGATTTCAAAAAGGCCCTTGAATACGCACAACTTACCGCCACGTTGACAGATAGTGTTTATAATGAAAACAACAATCGGCAGGCAAATGAAATGACAACAAAATACGAATCTGAGAAAAAGGAGTTGATGATTGCCGGATTGGAAAAAGATAAAGCACTTTCAGATGAAAAATTTCAACGTGAAAAAAATTTCAAGATCTATCTTTTGATTTTTTTATTGTTTATTGCCTCTTTTGCGTTTGTTCTTTTTAGAGGAAATGTGCAAAAAAGAAAAGCAAACATTGCTCTGTCATTTGCTTATGAAGAAATTGAATTGAAAAATAAAGATATTTCTGATAGTATAAATTACTCCAAACGTATTCAAGATGCAAGTTTAGCGCCTAAAGAACTCAAATACAAACTTTTTCCCGATACTTTTGTTTTATTTAGACCAAAAGATATTGTAAGTGGAGATTTTTATTGGTATGCTGAAAAAGATGGTAAAAAATTAATAGCAGCCTGCGATTGTACAGGGCATGGAGTTCCGGGTGCGCTTATGAGTATGATTGGAAATAATATCCTCTATCAGATCGTAAACGAAAGGGGAATTACAGCAGCTGACGAGATCTTGAATCATCTTCATAAAGAAGTTCGCAAGGCATTAAAACAGGAAGAACATGGTGCAACCAGAGATGGAATGGACATTGCTCTTATTTCCTTCAATAGCGAAACTGAAATTGAATATGCAGGAGCGCAGCGACCGTTGTGGATTTTAAAAAAAATCAAGAATGGAGAATTGAAAATGGAGCCAACCATGCATCTTACATCTTCTGGTTTCGAACTTTCTGAAATAAAACCTGACAAATTTTCAATTGGCGGGTACCAATCTGAAATTGAACGGAAATTTACAAAGCATAAAATTTCCCTTTCAAAAGGAGATTGCATTTATATTTTTTCGGATGGGTTTGTGGATCAGTTTGGTGGTAAGGAAGGGAAAAAATTTATGAGCAAACGGTTCAAAGATCTTTTGCTGGCTAATTATTCCACGCCAATGCTCGAACAGGAAAATACATTGACCAAAACGTTCGAAACTTGGAAAGGAAGCCGAGAACAAGTGGATGATTTATTAGTGATTGGAATTAGAATTTAAACTCTTGCTTTTAGCTCTTTCAACTGCACATCCAATATTTCCAATCCTTCCATAAACGAATGTGGATTATATCCCAGATCATGTTTTGCTTTATCAATTATAAAACCGGTGAATGGTGGGCGCTTTGCCGCTTGATTTAAAGTGACTGATTTTGATGGAGTAATTAATGATCTGTTCAGTTTGAAATAATCGGCTACTTTATAAACCAATTCTAAAATACTCATTGTTTCTTGTCCCGATAAATGGTAAATACCTGTTGCTCCTTTATCAGCAATCAAAATACAGCCATCAGCCAAATCCTCTGCAAGTGTTGGTGAACGGAATTGATCATCTACCACATTTATTTTTTGTCCTTTTGTTAATGCGTCTTTAGCCCACAGTACAATATTTGTTCGGCTCATATTATCAACTATTCCGTAAATAATAATAGTACGGGCAATGGCCCATTTTATCTTACTTTTTTGAACAATTTTTTCTGATTCAAATTTAGATTGAGCATAATAGCTTTGTGGATTCGGTATGTCCGTTTCCAGGTATTCAGATCCTTTTTCGCCATCAAAAATAAAATCAGTTGATAAGTGAATTAAGTGCGGACTTGTTTTTTTTTCTTCCTTCGATGAGGCTATGAGCGTTATCGCATCAATGATATTCTGTACTGCGGTAACATTTAATGCCCAGCATTCATCACGCTTGGTTTCGCAAGCATCAACGTTTGTCATGGCAGCAGTATTTAATACTACATCGGGTTTATATTTTGTGAATATTCTTTTTACTTCTTCTTTATTAGTAATATCAAGAGATTCGTAAGTATAACCCTCTTTTAAAACCAATCTATTTGCACCAAAAGAAGTTGCAATTACTTGAACATCACTGCGTTTTATTAAATTGTAAACTAGTTTTTGGCCAAGTAAGCCATTACTTCCTGTAATTAAAATTTTTTTCATAATTGGA
>JAIOQD010000427.1 GCA_021413595.1 Bacteroidota bacterium
TCAACAAGGGTTCATAATCCGGATCAAGATCTGATGCTTTATTATAAAACGCTTCAGCTTGCTGAATATTACCTGATAATAAATTCGCGTATCCCAGATTATTGAGTGCCTGTACAAATTTAGGATTCTCTTTTAATATTTCCGAAAAAATCAGCATAGCTTCCTCCACTTTTTTTTGCGCCATTAATGATGTCCCTAATTTGTTTTTAAATTCAGGAATATAGGGAGCCAAATCAGTTGCTTTTTTGTAAAAGATATATGCAGCCTGTACATTGCCTAAGCTGGAATAAGCATCAGCAATACGGTATAAGGTCCAAGCGTTGCCATTATCCCAAGTTTTTTTTGTAAGAATAGAGTTCAACACTACTTCTTTACCTATTCGATCTACATATATTAAAATTTTAGAAAAATCCTGTTTGATGAAATATAAATGTATTAATTCTTCGAAATTTTGTTTCACATCATTTATCGTTTTATCTGATAAATATTTTTTTGCTGAATCAAGAAATATTGGATTGCTATCGAACTTGTCATATTGTTGAATATATGCTTTTGCTTTTATTGCATCACTTGGATTTTTTTCATTAATAGCATATAAACCAATAAATTCTTTCAATTTCTCAATTTCTTCTTTTTTCACTGGTTTGCGTATAAAATGATCGTGGACTGTAACATGCGGAATATCCGTTGAGCCGGATTTAGGCATGTGGCAACTCACACAGTTATCCTGAATTTTCATTCGTACTTCTTTTTTCTCTGTACAAAAAGTTTGATTGGTATTCCCATGACAACTTTTGCAGGCATTATTAAACACCTCTTTACCTGTTACTTTCACGCTTACATGAGGGTTATGACATGTAACGCAGGTCAACGAATTTTTGTAGGGTCGTAAAGAGCCCGAATCACTTACGGCCTTATAACTTTTTATAAAACATTGGCTTTGTTTTAGCCTATCTGCATGTGAAGCCATTATAAATTTATCATCGGAATCTTTGTATCGTGGTAAAAACACGGTCATGTGATCCGATAGTTTCATGCCAGGTTTGAAATCAAAAAATGATTTTCCTTCCTTCAAAACTGTATTTCCTTGTAAATGGCAGCGCTGACAAACATCAAATTGTCTATCAATAGATAGTTTGCCCGGGTTTACAATCGAATAATCGATGTATTTTGAAGTGTCTGTTTTTGAACCTGTTGAGCGCTGTTGAACATGTAAACTGCCCGGACCATGGCAACGTTCACAGCTCACACCCTCGGGTAAAACATTAAATTTATTTTCTGAACCCTGAACAAAATCAGGTAATGAATTATGACAACTCATACATTCCAAGCCTATCTTGCGTGAAAAACGAGTGTTAAAACCGTTTTCAAAACCGGGAGGGAAATCCCATTTTCCTTTTTGAGTATAATAGGTCATTGGCATCTGGTGTAAATAACCATTCGCATTGTAAAGGTGTGAATTGGTGTGCTGTCCCGAACCTATTATATAATCCACCATTTCCACTCGTTTATAGATGGTGTCCCCGCCCGAACGAATGACTTCGCCCATTCGGGCAGGTTTTCCTTTTAAACGAAACTCCATAATTTTCATACTATCTCCATCCCAAACCGGCTGATAATAAAAATCTAAATACTTATCATAAATTATGGAATGTTTATCAAACTTTGCGGAGCTTTTTTGTTTACTGGCATGTTCAAAGCTTTTACCCATTCCTGTTTGTATGAATGAGTTGTAAATATCTTTATGACAAAGTTTACATTGGCTCATGCCTACATACTTTGCAGAATCACTATGGTTTAAGTATAAGTCCGCAGTTGGGGGGAGGAAAACAGCTCCGTTCTCCGTTCCTCGTTCTCCAGAATTTCCACAATACACCATCATAAGTATTACAACTGAAAACAAGGAAAACAAAATGATATCTCGAAAGGAAAACTTCATGTGGTTTTTAAAATTCTGCTATTTAAAAGTGAATTGAGGGTGATTTAACTACGAATCAATTGAAGCAACAATTCATCTTTAAATACATTTCCATCCCGGATCCATTGCTTTTTAACACCGGTAATCTGAAAATTATGTTTTTGAAATAATAAAACACTGGCTTCATTATCAATAGCAATATTGCAGAATAGCTGATGTAAATTCAACGTAGTAAAACAATATTCGATTAGTATTTCAAGTGTTTCAGAAGCATAACCTTTTCTTTTATCACTTTTATCAGCAATTAAAATCCCAATTCCGGCACGTTGATGATTGGGCTCAAAGTCAAATAAATCAATACATCCAATGGTGCGACTAATCTCCTTATTTGATAAAGGAGTGGGAGGGAGGTCTATCATCAATCTTAGCTGTTTTGCTGTATAAATATCCTGATGAGCGCATGCTATATATTGCTCCAATACAAAATGAGAAAAAGGTGCTTGTGTACTACTTACCTTCCATGTTTCAGTATCATTTTCCCATTGATACAAAACATCTATATCAGTTGGTTCAATGGCTCTGATTGAAATATGTTGTCCTTGTAGTTTCATTGATGGAATATTTACTGAAAAAATTAGAATCATTAAAGGTAAGAAATCTAATGTTCTGTTGCCTTAAGAATTCTTTTTTTTGAATTCATTTCTTACCTCAACTATTCCGGCATTTATTTCAGTAGTAGTATAAACTGGTAATTGATAGGTTGTTTCATCAATAAACAAGGCCGTAGAATTTTCTATTAGCCCTTCTGAATGGAGCCTTGGAACAAGCTCAAACAAATAGCTGATATCAGTCATGGGTACATTATATACTTCATCAAAGAATAATTTAATGTGACTCAAACAGGTTGCTACACCTATATCCACTCGTGGAAATTTCTGAATATTTGTAAGGAAATGTTCTTT
The DNA here is from genome assembly GCA_021413595.1 of Bacteroidota bacterium. Classification (GTDB taxonomy): domain Bacteria; phylum Bacteroidota; class Bacteroidia; order 2-12-FULL-35-15; family 2-12-FULL-35-15; genus 2-12-FULL-35-15. Next base: position 2,881 of record JAIOQD010000427.1, read on the forward strand.
CAAATAAAGTTCACTGAATGTGCTGTGAGGTTTTATTTTTATGAATAAAGAAGGTATCTTACGTTGATTTGTGTTTTTAATTAAAGCGGCAACAGCAATATTGATGTCTTGTCCTTTTATAGAAAGCGAGTGATATTTCCCGTCTATGATCAAGCCAATATGCGGTGGGATTCGTGTAGCATGAACAACCGCAATATATACCCCTTTTAACAAATCATTTTCACTGAATTGTTTAGTAATGGAGAGTTGATAGTGTGTTGTGAAATTCATTAAATTTTCAGGAATTATTTTTTAATAATACTATTTTTCGAATTTAATTTCGTGTTTTATTTATTGGGGCGTTCCCCTTTCTAAAAGGAAAGGGGCGGGCTTTTCGCTTCAATCTTTTCTAAAAAGAAAAGGATTCCGCGGAATTTATTCTTCAGAGAAGAACGTATCCAGAGCCTATCGAAGGAATCCCTAACGCAGCATTTTCGAATCTTATATAGCTATTTCTCCTTTAAAAACGAATTGGGCAGGACCTTCCAGCCAAATATCTGTAAATGAATTATTAGAATGCTTTGTAAATTTCACTTTTAAATTCCCACCTAATGTTTTGATGTTGCAATAGTCTGATCCTGTTGAAATATTTTTAATGGATGCAATCAAAGCAGCAGCTGTTACACCTGTTCCGCAGGAATAGGTTTCTTCTTCCACTCCGCGTTCATAGGTACGTACAAACAAATCGTTGTGTTGTTTTTCAATGAAATTTACATTTGTTCCACCGTTTTTAAAACGATCATTGTGGCGTATTTTCCTACCTTCTTCAAGTACATTATAAGTAGTTACATCCTCAATAAATGTTACATAATGCGGTGAACCGGTATTCAAAAACGAATAATCTTCGTTCAGTTCTATATCGCTTACATCTTTCATTTTAAGAGTGATGAAACCCGGTTTAACCAAAGCTTCGTGTGCACCATCAGTGGCAATAAAATGGGCTGTTTTTTTCACTAGCTCTAAAGTCCTTGCAAACTCAACAATACAACGTCCTCCATTACCACACATACTGCTTTCGTTGCCATCGGAATTGTAATACACCATTTCAAAATCGTAACCGGCTTTGGTTTGTAATAACATTAAACCATCAGCACCTACTCCAAAACGCCTGTCGCAAAGTCAAAAGGTTAAAGTTTAAAGTTGGAAAGTTTAAAGTTTAAAAGTTGATTGGAGTCTAATACTTGAATATCCCAAAATATTTCGTTGTGGTATTCTATTCAACTTTCTAACTTTGAACTTTAAACTTTAAACTTATTTTAATTTACTGATCAGATTTTCTTCTGTAATTCGTTCGTATGGTCTGAATTCACTTGAGTTTTCAAGCTTATTTACGATTGCTCCATTTTTTAGATAAATAACATCATCAAGAATATAAATTTTTAATGCTTCTAAAGATGTTAAACCATAAAGGGCAATTTTATATTTACCCATTTTATAACCTCGGTAATTTAAAGGAGATTGCCATAATTCAATATTGATAAATTGTTTGGTGATGCTCTTGTCATCTTTGATTCCACTTACTTTTTGAAGCAACGAATCTTTAGAGTTCCTGTTGCTTGTAACCGTACTCAAATTTATTATTTCTACTGTTTTAGTGGAAAGTAATTCATCTTTTCTTACTACAATATCTTCTGACGAAGAGCTTGTAATTGCAGAAGGATTTTTAATTTCTACCGTATCAACTGCTAAATACTTTTTTAAGGTATCAGCATCTAAAACCAAGTCGGTCTTTGCTTTTTTTAGATCAATGGAATCTGCACTGGAAATTGATTTATTTTTTGAAAGAGACGGCTTTGTTTTTTTTTCTTTAACAGGTTCTACATCTTCTGATTTTACTGACGATTCGAGGTTCTTAGCATCTGAAACAAAAGTTTTGGCAATATTTTTATAAAAATTAAGTTCTTTAAAATAATCATCCAGCTTTAAAATAAAAAAACCACCGGCAATGAGGAGCCCTGTCATTAAGCCAATAATAAATGACTGTGATTTTTCTTTAAAATTACTCATGGATTTTACGACCTTGTTTCGTTAAAGGTATAATTTGAGGTGTAAAGTTAAACAACCTTTGCAAATTGGTGTTAATTATTGTTAAAATAAGTTTTGAGCATACTATTGGGAACAAACTTTGTGTTATAGCTAAAAGTAAAAAGGATAGTTCTTTGTACAAAATTCATAATTCCTAAATTAATAACACTTTATTGTCCAAATGATTAAGTTAAAAAACGTAATTATTTTCTAAAAAATCATAAATAATAAAACAATAAAAACCATGAAAAAAATTGCAGGCGCATTCATAATCGCAACCCTAGGCGGTGTATCTGCTTTAGGTCTCAATTATTTAATTAAGGGTGGTTCTACTCAGGAGAATTCACAATTGGCTTATCAAGCACCCGTTAAGTATATAAATTTGCCGGGTACAACGCCAGAAAGTACAGTCGATTTTACAGTTGCTGCCGAAATGTCAGTTCATTCTGTGGTGAATGTAAAAACTACTTATCTGGCTCAAAACAACCAAAATCAATATTTTTATGATCCATTTCGCGGCTTTTTTGGACAGCGTCCTCCTCAGCAACGCGAGGCTCAAACAGGAAGCGGTTCAGGTGTGATTATTTCGGAAGATGGTTACATTGTAACAAACAATCACGTAATAGATGGCGCTGAAAAAATTGAAATTACGCTTAACGACAAACGCAGCTATACAGCCGAAGTTATTGGTAAGGATCCCACTACCGACCTAGCTCTTATAAAAATAAAAGAAACCGAATTACCTTTTATGGCTTATGGTAATTCCGATAATGTAAAAATAGGAGAGTGGGTATTGGCTGTTGGAAATCCATTTAATCTTACTTCAACCGTTACTGCGGGTATTATTAGTGCCAAGGCTCGTAATATTAATATTATAGAGAATGATCCTTCAAAAGGACTTAATCCAATCGAATCGTACTTACAAACGGATGCTGCCGTAAATCCCGGTAACAGTGGAGGTGCGCTTGTAAACGGGAAAGGTGATCTTATAGGCATTAACTCTGCAATTGCCTCTAATACAGGGTCATATACAGGTTATTCATTTGCAATTCCTGTAAATATAGCTCGTAAAGTAGTTGCTGACCTGTTAGAATTTGGTGAAGTTCAGCGAGCATTCATTGGCGTGAGCATTCGTGATCTGGATGCAAAACTGGCTAAAGAAAAAAACATTACTGAAATAAAAGGTGTATTTGTAAATGGCCTAACAGCTGGTGGCTCTGGCGAAGAAGGAGGAATAAAAGAAGGCGATGTTATTACAAAAGTTGCTGATATTATTGTAAATAATGTGCCTGAATTGCAGGAACAAATAAGTCGTTATCGCCCTGGAGATAAAATAAACATTACTCTGAAACGAAATAATCAAGTGAAAGTATTGGCACTTATTTTAAAAAACAAAAACGGTACCCTGGATGTTGTTGAAAGACCAAAGGTGGAAGTTGTGTCTTCGCTAGGCGCTGTTTTTGAACCTGTTAATGCTTCGGATATAAAAAAATTGAATATTGAAAATGGCATCCGTATCAGCAAATTAAATGCAGGTAAATTATTGAGCGCGGGCATAAAAGAAGGCTTTATAATTACAAACATTGACAAAAAGAAAGTTAATAGCATAGAAGATATTAAAACTGCTCTTGAAAGTAAAAAAGGTGGTGTTCTTATAGAAGGGATTTATCCGAATGGCATGAGAGCTTATTATGGTTTTGGGATGTAATTTTGTTTAGCAATTATTTAATTTAACAATTTATCAGTTGGCAATTTTACAATTTAACGAATCACTAATTGCCTGCTGAATTAATTGCTTATTTGTCAAATTTTTTCATAATTGCTTACTGTAAAATTGTTGAAATTGAAAAAAAATATTTTTTTCTTTATCGATGATAAAAGCTGTTTTGTAGAGGTGAATTTAGACTTTATCTTGCAAAACACAATTTATTAACAATCAGTAAGTTAGTTGCTTCGTTTTAATGTATAATAATTGTAAAAATAAAATTGCTTATAATGTATAGTTGGAGTATCTTTGTACTCCGTTTTAACAACCATTTTAATACCTAAATTAAAAATGAGACAGCTAAAAATAACCAAATCAATTACCAACCGCGAAAGTGCTTCTTTGGATAAATATCTTCAGGAAATTGGACGTGAGGAATTGATCACAGCCGATGAAGAAGTTATATTAGCAAAAAAAATAAGAGATGGAGATCAGGTAGCTTTAGAGAAGTTAACTAAAGCGAATTTACGTTTCGTTGTTTCTGTTGCAAAACAATATCAAAACCAAGGTTTAAGTCTTCCCGATCTTATTAATGAAGGGAATTTGGGTTTAATTAAAGCTGCAAAGCGCTTTGATGAAACACGTGGTTTTAAATTTATTTCTTATGCAGTTTGGTGGATTCGTCAATCAATTTTGCAAGCTTTGGCTGAACAATCCCGTATTGTACGTTTACCGTTAAATCAGGTAGGTTCTTTAAATAAGATTAATAAAGCATTCTCGAAATTAGAGCAGCAATACGAGCGTGAGCCAAGTGCTGAGGAATTATCAATCATACTTGAACTTCCGCAGGATAAGGTTGCAGATACGATGCGTGTATCGGGTCGTCACGTATCTATGGACGCACCTTTTGTAAATGGTGAAGAAAACAGTTTGTTGGATGTATTGGTGAATCATGATTCTCCACGTGCCGATAACGAATTGATGAATGAATCATTACAACGCGAAATTGAGCGTTCACTTTCTACTTTAACAGACAGAGAGCGTGATGTTGTGAAATTGTTTTTTGGAATTGGTATCAATCATGGTTTAACATTGGAAGAAATTGGTGCAAAATTTGATCTTACTCGCGAACGTGTTCGTCAGATAAAAGAAAAAGCAATTCGCAGATTACGTCATAACTCCCGTAGCAAATTGTTAAAAACGTATTTAGGATAAAATAAAAATATAAAAGTGTAATGAAAACCGCACAAACATCTTTGAAAATTGTAAAAAGTTTCGCTGATGTTTGTGCGGTTATTTTTTTGATATTTTAAAACTATATTTATAAACCACGCTCTTTAAAACCTTTTCTCAGTAAAGAGAAATTGAAAAGAGCCTAAAACCTTACATATGGCATTAGATACTTTAAAACCAACGAACGGTAAAGTTATGGATACTTATGAAATTGAGCTGAATGATTGGATCAAACATGAAAGAGCGGCTCTTGATCTGATTGGAATTGTTGGCTCACTCTGGTTTGAAAAATCTATTGAATTGATACTTTTTAGGAATAAATTATTTGATAGAAGTGCCAGTGAAATAATGAATTTGCATCTTTATTCCAGAGACATTGTTAAAAAACCTATCAATGTTATGGATTCTGTTATGCTTGCCAATGAGATTCAAAAGGCTGACGTTTGCCCTTCACGTGTTGATATTGGAAAATTAGTATTTGAATGGTCGCAGGAAAAAGAAAATTTTAAAACAGCTGCTGATTTTATTAATAATAAACTAAAAGATCTTATTGGTAAGAAAATTACAATTACTGCTAAAGATGTGGTATTGTATGGTTTTGGGCGTATTGGTCGTTTAGCAGCTCGTGAACTTATTTCGCAGGCGGGTAAAGGGGAGCAGTTACGCTTAAAGGCTATTGTTACAAGAGGGAATAGTGATGAAGAAATAGTAAAACGTGCCGATCTATTACGCACTGATTCTGTTCATGGCTCCTTTCCGGGAACAATCGTTGAAGATTTCGAGAAAAGGGCATTAATTATAAATGGTCATATCGTATATATGATCGATGCCAAAAATCCGGAAGATGTTGATTATACTGCTTATGGAATAAAAGATGCTTTATTAATTGATAATACCGGGGTTTTTAGAGATGGAAAAGAATTAGGCCGACATTTAAAAGCAAAAGGAATTGCAAAAGTACTATTAACAGCTCCTGCTAAAGGTGATGTACCCAATGTAGTTTATGGAGTAAATCATAGAACTACTGACGTTAAAAAAGATACTATTTTTTCGGCAGCATCGTGTACTACCAATGCTATTATGCCAGTGTTACAAGTTATTCATACAAAATTAGGAATTGCCCGTGGACATATTGAAACTGTTCATTCTTATACGAATGACCAGAATTTATTAGATAACTATCATCCAAAATACCGAAGAGGACGCTCCGCAGCATTAAATATGGTAATTACAGAAACCGGTGCAGAAAGTGCTTTAAAAAAAGTGCTACCTCAATTATCGGGTAAATTTACTGCAAATTCTGTGCGTGTACCAACTCCAAATGTTTCTTTAGCCATCTTAAGTATGACTATTGATAAGGAAACTACCAAAGAAGCATTGAATGAAATAATGAAGGATGCAGCATTGAATGGGGCATTGGTTGAACAGATCCAGTATATCAACTCAAATGAATATGTATCTACGGATGTTATCGGAAATCCTTGCCCATCGGTATTTGACAGTCAGGCAACCATTGTAGGGCCTGATAAAAAAAATATCGTGTTGTATGTTTGGTATGATAATGAATATGGTTATACCCGTCAGGTTATTCGTTTTGCAAAATACATTGCAGAAGTAAGACGAATGGTTTATTATTAATTTTAGATTTAAATTATTTGGGCGTTC
>JAIOQD010000428.1 GCA_021413595.1 Bacteroidota bacterium
AGTACATAGAGAGCCTATTGATTCTACCTTCTATGAGCCAAATGTAATTGTTTCAAATCCGCATCCGTCTATCAAGCCGGCTTCTCCTGAAAGTTATGGTGTTTCAAGAGACAATATGTCCGGTGATGTGCGTCAGGGAAGAAACGTTGTAAAAGCTTGGACTGAGGAAAAACTAACGAAACATCCATTGACCTCAGCAGATAAAGATTATAAGTTTATTTTCCATACTCCAAAATACCGACATGGTGCACATACAACGCCTGTTGATACAGATATCGTTGCGGTTTGGTTTGGTCCTTTTGGCGACATGCACAGAGCTGATAAACGTACACCATTCGTGACCGAAATGTATGTAGATATAAACCCAAATGATGCGAAAGCACTTGGAGTGGAAGATGGTGATTATGTGCATATAGATGCCGATCCAGAGGATCGCCCATTCCGTGGATGGCAACAGAAAAAAAATACAGATGCGTATGAACTCTCTCGTTTATTGTGTCGTGCAAGATACTATCCAGGAACTCCTATGGGTGTTCTTAGAATGTGGCACAATGCTTACGGTGCTACATACGGTTCAGTTGCAGCTTCAAAAAAAGGGGCAACCGGATTAGCAAAAAATGAAAAGACCGGTTATCAATCTTTGTTCCGCAAAGGGTCACATCAAAGTTGTACAAGGGCTTGGTTAAATCCAACACTTCTTACTGATTCATTGGTTAGGAAAAACCACTTCGGTCAAGAGATTGGAAAAGGCTTTGAACTGGATGTTCATGGAGCAACAGGAGCACCAAGAGAATCATTTGTAAAAGTAACATTTGCCGAAAAGGGTGGTATTGATGGAAAAGGATTATGGGAAGGTGCAGAAAAAGGTATTCGCCCAACTTATGAAAGTGAGGAATTGAAAAAGTATATGAAGGGCGGCTATTATAAGGCATAATCTTATGAATTAAGCACGGAATTATTTAGTAATATTTTAACTAAAAACAGAAATTATCATGGCACAAGTAAAAAACTGGCAACTGAAAAAGGAGATGAAATATCCCTATGAAGAAAGCCGTCCGAATAAACAAATTGCATTCGTTTTTGACACCAATAAATGTATTGCCTGTCAAACATGCACCGTAGCATGTAAAACAACATGGACATCAGGGCCGGGCGAAGAAACAATGTTCTTCAACAATGTGGAAACAAAACCTTACGGTGGTTATCCATTAAAGTGGGATGTGAATACACTAAAAATGATGGGCGAACAATCCTGGGACAAAACCAGTGGAGAATACAAAGGCAAAACTATCTTTGATGATACCAAAGGTGAGAATGTTAATGGCTGGAGACCTGCTGAAAGAGATTATGCATTTCCAAATATGGGTGAAGATGAGTGCTCTTCCATTGTAAACAAAGGAGCTTTCTTCAACGGAATACATGATACCTGGATGTTTTATTTAGCACGTATTTGCAATCATTGCACTTATCCTGCTTGTTTAGCTGCATGTCCAAGAAAAGCAATTTACAAAAGACCGGAAGATGGAATTGTTTTAATTGATGAATCACGTTGCAGAGGATACAAAGAGTGTGTAAAAGCTTGTCCCTATAAAAAAACATTTTTCAATATGGTAACACGTGTATCTGAAAAATGTATTGGTTGCTATCCATTGATAGAGCAGGGTGAACAGCCACGTTGTGTTCAGACATGTATTGGAAAAATCAGGATGCAGGGTTTTTTAAGTAAACCCGGAGAAGAAAAGGCAGACAACCCTATTGACCAGATCGTACATATCAAAAAAATCGCATTGCCATTATACTCCCAGTTTGGAACAGAACCCAATGTGTACTACATTCCTCCAATTCATGTGCCTACTGATTTTCTACATCAAATGTTCGGTCCTGGCGTTGATAAAGCTGTTGAAGCATACAAAAACCTTAAAGATGATAAAGACTTGCTTGCTGCATTTCTATTATTTGGAAACTCGCCAAAAACAATTCATCATTACAAAAGAGAAGGTGATTTTACTGTAGGGTATAATGAAAAAGGAGAAGTGATAACAAAAGTTCCAATGACAGAACCTGTTTATGTAAGACCATACGATGATAAAGACCATGGTACTTTCCGTCACAATACTCCTTAAAAATAAAAATTAATTTCAAAAGGATTAATAATTATTAAAAAAAACTAAACATGAAAAAATTAATTTTTATAGCCGCAGTAACAGCACTTTCAAATAGTATAGCAACGGCTCAAACTCCTGTAAATGCGATAAAATCAGGGAAAGTAGCAAACATTCCTTTGCGTGAAGTAAACAATGCAGTATGGAGTGATATCCAAGCAATTACTATTCCAGTGTTTCCGCAAAACATCACTACTCCGATGTTAACTACTCCATCAGTAAAAAACATAAAAGTGAAATCCATTAATGACGGAACTACTATTGCTTTTTTATTGGAGTGGACTGATTCAACAAAGGATATGATTGTGGATGCAGATAAGTTTTGCGATCAGGTAGCAATTCAGTTACCTTTGCACCCTGATACCCTTCCTATTTTTATGATGGGTAACAAAAATGGTCGTGTGCACATCATTCATTGGAAAGCTATTTGGCAGAATGATATTGAAAACGGCTTCCGTAATGTGAAGGATGCATATCCGAATTACTGGGCAGATATGTATCCAATGGCAGAAAAAGAAGGTGATGGAACTAAAGGAAAGTTTGCAAGGGATATTTCAGCAGTGGATTATTCTAAGGGAACAGGCAAAAACTTCATGCCCGCTTCTTATGCAGGAAATCCTATGTCAATCTTCGATAGAAAAGAACCGTCAGAAGAATGTATGGCTGAAAGTTACGGGACACTTACAACACAAACCAATCAGAATGCCACAGCTTGGGGTGTATGGGAAAACAATACATGGAAAGTTATTTTTACACGGCCCATGGTTTCACCTGATAAAGAGGATGCTCCAGTCACTATCCCAACAAAAATTGCCTTCGCAATTTGGAACGGACACTTTGAAAACATAAGTGGAAAAAAACATTATTCGCAATGGATCGATCTCACTACTCAAAAATAAAAACATGAAAACTGTAATTGACAAAAATTTAATAAAAGCCGATCTGTTCAGGATACTGAGTATGGGCTTTTCATATCCGGAACAAGAAAAATGTGATGATATAGATTCTATCATTCATGACTTATTAAATGAAGGTGATTTGGATTTAGAAATTCAAGGATCTTTGAAATCCATTCAAAAAAGTATAGATTATAAAGAAATTTTGAGGGAATATTCCAGGGTGTTTTTGAAAGGCACAATTCCAACAACAGAAACCGCAGTTTGTGAAAAAATGAACTGTGTAGCAGATGCTGCTGCATTTTACAAAGCGTTTGGCATGACTGCAAAAAGTGGCGACAGTCCCGATTCAATTATTTATCAATTGGAATTTGCTTCATTACTCTTAGTAAAAAAGACTTTAGCAAAAGATGAAGAACAATCATTTATTGTTGAGGATGCCTATCAGAAATTCATGGATTCACATCTAACTGTGCTAGGAGAAAAATTTCAGGCGAAATTACAAACTGCAGAGCCTATTGAGTTTTATAATGAATTGTCTAATTTATTGGTTATAATTACAAAAAAACAAAATTAAAATGAATACACTAATAATGTTAATAGGGATATTTGGACTCGGTTGCACTGAATTAATAATAATTGGTATTATAATTCTGTTACTCTTTGGAGGCAAAAAAATTCCTGAGTTAATGAAAGGATTAGGAAAAGGAATTAATGAATTTAAAAACAGTTCAAAAGGTGAAAATGTTGATTGAATTATGATTTACAAAAAATAACGATGAATCAGCTTAAAGATAAATTCAACCGTATTCATGATTACCTGCGGATATCGCTCACCGATAAATGCAATTTGCGATGCTCTTATTGCAATCCCAACGATTTAGGAAAAGGTTTTTTCTCTAATTCTTCACGAATGACAGCGGACGAAATTGATCAGATTGTTTCCGTTTTTGTTAAATCAGGTGTTAAAAAAATTCGACTTACAGGCGGAGAGCCTTTAGTAAGAAAAGATGCAAAAGAAATCATTCTGCGGCTTTCAAAATATCCTGTTGAGCTTGCCATTACTACAAATGGGGTTTTTGTAAATGAATTTATTGATACCTTTAAAGAAGCTGGATTAAAATCTGTTAACGTAAGCTTGGATTCTCTTTTCAAAGAAAAGTATTTTTCTATCACTCAAAGAGATGAATTTGATAGGGTATCTGATAATATTAAGTTATTAGTAGCAAATGATTTTCATGTAAAAGTGAATGTGGTTGTGATGAAAGATGTGAATGATTCGGAAATTCTGGAGTTCATTCAATGGACAAAAGATGTTCCCGTACACATTCGTTTTATCGAATTTATGCCCTTTACAGGAAACAAATGGAGCAGTGGGAAAGTAGTTGATCATCAGCAGATTTTAAATATTATTTCTTCAAAATTTCACTATATTAAATTATTGAATGAAAAGAATGATACTGCAAAAAAATATTTTGTTCCGAAACATAAAGGCTCTTTTGCAATTATAAGTACAATGTCTGAGCCTTTTTGTAACGGTTGTAATCGTATGCGACTCACTTCCGAAGGTAAAATGTATAATTGCCTTTTTGCAAAGGCTGGAACTGACCTTCTCTCTGCCTTGCGCCTTGGTAATGATATTGAACCCCTTATTGAGGCCTGTGTCCAAGGTAAATCATTTATGCTTGGCGGGAATAAGGAAACAGAAAAATGGGGAAATCAAACCACTGTATCACATGAAAGAAGTATGATTAGCATTGGTGGGTAAATTTTTATTAATTTCACATTATCATGCTATCTGTAGAAAAAGCCAAACAAGCGGTTATCGAAAACATACATTTATTGTCAGTAGAGAATATTTCTATTGATAATGCGTATGGTTATGTATTAGCCGAAGATATATATTCTCCTCTCGCACTTCCCCCATTTAAGCAGTCTGCAATGGACGGGTATGCATTTATTTTTGATGATTTTAAAAATAATTTACAAATAAATATTATTGCTGAAGTTGCGGCCGGAGATTCATTTAAAGGGACTTTAAAATCTGGTCAGGCGATCCGGATTTTTACCGGAGCGCCTGTTCCTAATGGTGCTGACTGTATAGTAATGCAGGAAAAAGTAGGACTTGAAAAAGATCAATTAC
>JAIOQD010000429.1 GCA_021413595.1 Bacteroidota bacterium
TTATATTTTTTTGCAAATTCATAACGTGCATACGTGTGCAATTCGCGATAAAGAGGATATAATTCTTTATTGAATTTTTGCAACATGTCTATCATTTCCTGATTAGTCATACCATAATCGGAAACCTGGTACTCAAAATAATCTTTGTATCCTAAGCCCTGAACTGTTTTGTTACGTAGGTCGCGTAAATTCAGTAAGCCTTCTTTCAAACCTTTCCCTACTTCTTTACTTGCTTCCCATGCTTCCAGACGTTTTACAAGGTTTTTTTCAGAGCTTAAAATACCATCAATATCATTTGTAGAAACCGTTTTTCCAGCAATTTGAAAATTAAAACCAAATAAATTTTCAGTTTGTTTTGTTTCCGCTTTGATACGCGCTATTACCACTTCCTTAATAGTTTCAGGATTATTGGCAGCCTTATACAAAATGCTTTTTAATTGCTTTACCTGCAATTCCGTTAATTTATCCTGTTGAGCAAGATATTTATTTGATGTTTCAATAATGGAGGTGCTTCCGGTGAATTCAGCTAACACTTCCTGTGCTTTATTATTAGCAACTGAATTGGTTGAATCGCCTTCTATAATGCGAGTTTGAGTGAGCCATGCAGTTTCATTCGCAACAATATTCAGTTCCTGATATTTTTTGTTGTAGTCATCCAAAAAGCTTTGAGCACTATCTTGTAGCGCTTTATTTGCATTGTCGGAATTACCATTTTTGTCATTACCGCATGAATAAAAAAGTACTGCGCTTACTAATAGAATAAGAATTTTTTTCATCGTTTTTTTATTAGAAAAATGAATAGATGTTAGGTATTGGATATTAGATTTTAGGTGTTGCTAATTTTAAATTTTTAATTTGGAAGATTCAATATTCATGTTTTTTATTCTCTGTACCTGTTTTTTTAGCAAAGATTATCTCAGATTAGATACCTTCTATCCAATATCCAACATCCAATATCTCACTTATTATTTCACTTCACCAACAAAGGTTTTTTGAAAATCTTCATACTTGGTAGTTTTGTAAATACCGGTCGCAAAAAACTTAAGCATCGGTTCAAATTGAACAGCTTGATAATAGCCAACTACCGTATGTATCCGTTTTATATCAGCATCTAAAAATACTACCGAAGGATACGACAGCTTGCCATCTAAAATAGATATTGCAAAATCATGAACAGGTCGTTTTGTTTCGGGAGGATTATTGTTTTTAAACACAATACCGTTGAATGCAACGGAATCGAGGGTTTCGGCATTAAACTTAACAGAGTAAAAATGTTCATTTAGATATTTGGCAATAATAGGGTTGCCAAATGTATTTGTCGTCATCATTTTACAAGGGCCGCACCAACTGGTATATACATCTACCATGATTGGTTTAGGATTTTTCTTTTGCAATTCAACAGCTTCACCAAAAGAGTACCATTTAACAGGACCAGTTAATTCGTCTGCCTGCGCTTGTATATTATTTATAAAACTATGGAAGGTGATAATAACTGAAAAAAGACCCAATAGTACAATCGCTTTTTTAATCATTTTAAACTAATTTTTTAATTAAAGATCGTAATTAAAAACAACAGGTCAAACATCTGTTAAAATGTTTGACCTGTTATTCAATTTTAAAGAATATTACCTAACCCCATTCATCATTTTTAAT
>JAIOQD010000033.1 GCA_021413595.1 Bacteroidota bacterium
TCTATTTAGATCAGCAACAGTTACGCGTAAAAAATAAGTGTTTTGTGATCTTGCTCTTATATCAATTTTTCCAAGTAATGATTTATCTGTATTGTCATTGTTAATATCTACAAGGCGTACAGAGGAGCTGTCCAAAATTTCTTTTGAATCATAAGTTCGTAATAAACGATAGGAGATCAATACATTGGAATAAAAATTTATTCCATCGGGGCGCATGTATAAGATTTCTTTACTGCTGATTTTAAAATGTAATTCCGAAATACTATCGCTTACATGAAATACAGTAAATAGGGGTCGGATGGAATTGTCATCGCGCTTGTAAGAAGTGTTTTGTGTGCTTGTATTGCTTGATTTTCGGGGTGTTCCACAAGAAACAATTATTAGCAGCAGGGCCGCCAGGTATAGAATTATTTTTTTCATTACGCTTCCGGGCCCTCCATAAATAATTGTGAAGGAGCATCGTTATCCAAAAACTTTGCAGGAATTTGTTTTTCTTTATTCGTTTTGGCACCTAGTTTTTTAATGTTTTCAATTCTTCTGATCAGGTTTCCACTTCCTGTATTCAGCTTATTTATTGCATCCTGATATGCCTTGCCGGAGGCTTCAATACCTTTCTCAATTTTTTGCATATCCTCCAAAAAACCAACAAATTTATCGTATAGTTCTCCTCCTTGCCTTGCAATTTCCATTACATTTTTTGTTTGTCGTTCCTGTTTCCAAAGAGACGCAATGGTACGTAAGGTAGCAAGTAGGGTAGAAGGGCTCACGATCACAATTTTCCTGTCCCAGGCATAACTAAAAAGCTCCTGGTCGGCTTGAACTGCAATGCTGAAGGATGATTCGATAGGGATGAAAAGCAATACAAAATCGGGTGTGTTAAAATCTGCTGAAGATTGATACTCTTTACCACTTAATAATTTTACATGGTTACGAACAGATAAAAGATGCTCTTTTGTGAATCTCTCCCGCTCTTCATCAGTTGCAGCGTTCACGCATGCTTCATACGCTATCAAGGATACTTTCGCATCCACAATAACATGTTTGTCGTCTGGAAGTTTAATAACAGCATCCGGCTGAATACGGCTACCTTCGCTATTGTTTGTGCTGAATTGAGTTAGATATTCCTGCCCTTTAACCAAACCGGAACGTTCCAATACTTTTTCCAGAATAACTTCACCCCAGTTACCTTGCTTTTTATTATCACCTTTTAGAGCCTTAGCAAGGTTATTAGCATCCTCACTCACTTGTTTGTTCAGATCAACCAGGTTTTTTATTTCTGCTTTAAGCGTGATGCGCTCATCCGATTCAGCCTTGTAGGCCTTCTCTACTTTGTTTTCAAAATCTTTTATCTTTTCCTTTAATGGATTTAATATGATCTCGAGGTTGTTTTTGTTCTGATCAGTAAATTTTTGTGTTTTTTCATCCAATATTTTATTGGCGATATTTTCAAACTCTGTAGTATATTTTTTGTGGACGCCCTCCAGCTCGGATTTAAGAGTTGTGAATTTTTCTTCTTGCGACTGAAATACTTGTTCCGCCTTAGCAAGACGGCTTTCTGCTTTGCTTAATTTATCTTTTTCAATATTGATGTCTTTCAGATATTTTTCACGTTCAGAATTTAATTCTGCCGATAATTCTTCTTTGGTGTTTTTTAGTTCATTCGCAATTCGTTGATTTTCTTTTTCCGAATTGATCATATTCATTTTATTATCCAATACGGAAGTATCAGTGCCTACATTTTGTTTTGATTTAAAAAACAAAAATGCAATCACAAAGCCAAAAACGCAACCTACTGCTATAAATAAAAACTCCATTGATATTCTATTTTAAGATTGCTAATTTAGGGAATTATTTGGTAGGTTGTTTAAACATAATGCTCTTTGTGTTGTTGTTGGAAAGTTTCACCACTAAGGCACTAAGAACACAAAGAAACACTAAGGAAAGTAAATTTAAAACTCGAATATTTTTGTGAGAATTATGTTGGAATAATTAATGCTCTTTGAATAGCGATTGTTGCGTTAGGGATTGCAGCGTAAATCCTTCCCTGCCGCCAATAGGCGGAAGGGAAGATTGAAGCGAAAAGCCCGCCCCTTTCTCTTTAGAAAGGGGAACGCCCAATAAATTTAAATTAAAATAATTAAAAATAATTAACAATACCAAAATGTATTTTACCGCTTCTAAGCTGAATTGGATTATCAAATTGTTTACCTAAAGCATAATTGATGGAAAATATCCCAGCCTTCGTTTCAAAACTTATTCCCGCACCAAAACCAATAGGAGTGTCATGTATAAGGTTGTTAATACTGTTTTTTTCATAATAAGCACCGTCACCAAAAACATACAAATAGGAATTTTGCTCCAGGATATACCGATACTCCAATGTGAAAATAGAAAATGCCGATGCGTAAATAGATTCTTCATCAAAACCTCTCAAGGTTTTTAATCCTCCGATACGGAATAATTCGTTTTGGAAAATAGTTTCGCCATATAAAAATGCAGCTTGAACTCCGGCCTTTATAGTGGTTCTATCCATTGCCGGAATGAATACACTAGCTTCAATATCGGCATTATATTGAGTTGAATTGAGTTTTAATTTCTCATAAACTACCGGATTCAGTTTACGATTTATTTTAATGTTTTTTGTTCCAGCACTTGCATTTCCTATAAATGAAAAGCCTTTGCGGGGATTCAAGCGGTAATCCAATCTTTCGTATTTCAAACCGATTCCATACATATTATTTTGAATATCAGCATTGGGAGGCAGTGTGGTCGAATATTCTAAACCCTTTGTAGAAAGCAGTGTGGATGTTTTATTATTATAAAATATTTTGAAATAATTTCCGCCAGTAAAAATATATTGTAAACCAATGTTTTGATTTATATCCAAAAATGTTGTGTCTTTTTTGTATAACTTAAAATTATAATCAACACCAAATGGAGAGCGCAATACAAAGGGATACACCAAACGTAATTTCAAGTCCTGGGTTTGAGTTTGAAGTCTGCGCCAATTCAAATCTATCAATTCTCCTCTTCCAATTCCATTTTGTAATTTTAAACTTACATCCCCCGTAAAGATTATTTTTCCTGTGTTATTGTCCGGCAATATACCAATGATACCATTGAATTGGCTTGCCTGTTTTTTTTCGAGATTTAATATTAGTTTGTTAAATTTATTTGTAAAAAGAATGTTTGCAGGCTTAGAAGACTTGATAAAAGGGATCTCTGCGATTCGGGTATTTACTTTTTTAAGTTTCGATTCGTTATATAAATTACCGGGTTTGATCCCTAAATAATTGTAAAGATACATAGGACTGATTTTAGCTGTTCCTCTTATAATAATGCTATCAATTTTCTCTTCCGAATTTTTGGAGAGTTTTAATTGCGCTTTAATAGTGCCTTCTGAAATAACTATACTATCAAGCCTTACCGAAGCAAAAGGGTAACCATTGTTCTCATAATAAGTAATTATTTTTTCCTGTAAACGTTTAACCCCTTTATAATAAATAGGTTGATCGTTGTATAATTTTTCCCGATAACCGATTTCACTTAATACACCTTCATCTACATTTCCATTTTTTAAAAGAGCCCATTTATATGGTGAACCGAAGCTTAAATAAGCTTTTAGCGTAAGGGAATCAGAGATGAGGCTATCGTAAGAGGCCGTTAAGTAAGCTTTGTCGAAGCATGTGAAAAGTACACTTCTGAGCTCTTTGTCCCGTTCTGTTTCGGTCGCAAATGTTTTTTTATAGTTGATCTTTTTAAGAAGGGATGGATCATCTTTTGATTGAATTTCTAAGGAAAAAATAGCAGTTTTAATGACTTTTTCATCAATTGATTGCGCAGAGGCACTTACAGCTAAACATACACAGAAAATAGATAACAACTTAAAAATCAGGATAGCCCGTAAACGCATAGTATAAAGATAAGCAATTGTTTAAAACGAAAAAATTGCCCATGTATTCGTTTTAATGAAAAAAAACTAAATTAAACCGAAAATATTTCAGTATTCCAATAATATTATTAATTTTGTTATAAACAAGATTTAAATTCTTTTTAAAATACCATTTAAAAAATGAATAAAACGATAACGAGTATTTCATTATGTACTGCACTTATTGCTTTGATGAGTTGTGGTGAATCAACCAAGACCTCAACGGAGATGGCTGTTGATTCAGTTAATACAGGTGCTGCTTCAGGCTCGGAGCTTGGTAGCAAATTATACAATATACCTTCCCCGATCGAAACATTTACAATTTTAAAAATGTCAGGTGCTACGTTTGACAAGGCACTGCTGAATCCTGCAAAGAACATTTCAAAGTATAATTCGGTTTTTGCGAAATCTGTAAACCTTGGAACCTATTCAGCTGATCTTTCGTTTTGCTTGTTGTACAAGGAAAATCAGGATATTAATTTTTATTTAAAAAATGTAAACGAACTTACAACAGCTCTTGGTATTGATGGAGATTTTGCTCAATCAATGACTGCAAGGTTGAAAGCTAATCCTAATAATGCAGATTCTATTATGCAAATTGTATCTGAAGCTAGTGTGGATGCATATTTGTATTTAAAAGAAAATCAAAGAAACAATACATCTGTTTTAATTACTGCTGGTGGTTGGGTGGAAGGAATGCATTTTATAACCAATATGGCTTCAAAATCTAAGAACAAAGAAGTTCTGGGATTAGTTGCAAGCCAGAAAAAAGTTATAAAAAATCTTATCAAAATGCTTCAGAAATTTGAATCAGATTCTGAAATTGCAGCACTTTTAGTAGATATTAAGGATATTGCAGCAATATATGATACCTTAAAACCAACGCAAGAAGTAGCTGTAGCATCTACAGATAAAGCTATGGTGAGCATTGGTGGTAACACATCATTTGAGGTATCGGAAGAACAATTAAAAGCAATACAGGAGAAAGTAGAAGTATTAAGAAATAAATTAACAACCTAAATTTAAGTAATATGAAATTATCACTTAGCAAAACAAGAATATTATTTTCTGTATGTGTTTTATCATTTGCAATCAGCACTTCAGCTATAGCACAATGCAAATCTATAGTAAAGGCCGGGATAGTAAAATTAACACCTTATACTCATAACGGACAAATAAATAACGTTACAATTGCTGATGGAAAGCCGGCAGAAATTCATTTGAATTTTTATAAAGGATTGTACTATAAACTGCAGATAAGTTCAGAAAAGTCTGTGGGGAAAGTGAGTTTTAGAGTACTGGATGAAAACAGTACTGAAGTTTATAATAGCTCTACGGCAGGTGATAATTCAGATTTTTGGAATTTTTATTCCAATTCCTCTCAGGAATTAATCGTTGAAGTAAAGCCTTCAGAAACCTC
>JAIOQD010000430.1 GCA_021413595.1 Bacteroidota bacterium
TTTTTTTAATCTGATGCTTTACAAAAAAAGTAAAATATCGGGTACAAGCCTTATTTTTATCCTTAATCTTAAGAAAAAATTAATCTTAGAGCCTGTTTAAATTTTATTCAAAATTAATTCTATCATTACCTTTAGTTTCTAAATAATCTTTAAATTGTGAATGAAAACCATATTTACAGGCAATGTTCTTCTCTGACCTGTTCTTCTCTGAAGAAAGAATTGGCTTTTTCGCCAAGAGGGATCTTGTTGGTGGTTTTAGCAATATCTTTCATAATAAGAAGATCCCTTCTACTGCGAAGAACAGGTCACAAAAGTTCGGGATGACACAGCCGGAAATAGTTTCAACAGAAATTAGAAATGAGCAATGGATTTAATAACAAAATATATAGTTAAATTTTAAACAGGCTCTAAGAGAAATATCATGGCTTTGATGCTTTTTAAAAATATCATTTAAATAAAACTAAAATATGAAATACATTGTGAAATATTATCGGATAGCCTTAATGGGAATTATCATTGGCATATCAAAACCTGCAACAGCTCAAATTAAAACTTCAACTGAAACAAGAAAGCAAGCGAAAATTGAATTAAAGGCCGAACAAAAAAGAGAAAAAGAAAGAAAAAACGAAGAACAAAAAGCAAAGGCCGAAACAGAAAAAAACAATGACACTTTTATGGATGAAAAAGTTTCAAAAAAGCGAAAAGGAAAAAAATCAAAACCTGTAAAAGAAGCCACTAAAAGGGGGAATGAATAAGATACTTTTGTTGCGAAAGGCCAGCAAATTTTCTATCGATTCAAGTCTATATTAATTTGGCTTGTAAATTTTCAAAACAATATAACAAGAAAACAAAAGCACTTACAGTAAAAATGTTGCCTATTGTCGAAATATTTTTGGGTGGTGGTAACTAAAGTGTAAATTGCTCCGCGAAAATATTTAAATAAATAAATAAAAATGGCAGTAATAAAAGAATTTAAAGAATTTATAATGCGTGGGAATGTTGTTGATTTAGCCATTGGGGTTATTATCGGTGCTGCATTTAGTAAAATCGTGAACTCATTAATTGAAGATATTATAACACCTTTGCTGTTGCAGCCGGTTTTAAAAGCAGCAAATGTAGCTACATTACAAGAATATGCCTGGCATGGTGCTAAACTTGGTTTATTCGTGAGTTCGGTTATTACATTCATATTAACTGCATTTGTATTATTTATGATTATAAAAGCGATGAACGCGGCAAAGAAGAAAGAAGAAGCGGCTCCAGCTGCTATTGCAACGCCATCCACACAGGAAAAATTATTAACAGACATTAGAGATCTGTTAGCCGCCAAAAAAAACTAATTCATTAAAAAAAACAAAAAAACAGTATGAAAAATATACTCATAGCAGTATTTTTTTGCATTGCCGAAGTATTGATAGGGCAAGAAGCAAAAACTGACACTACTTATTGGAAAAAGTCGGGTTTTTTAGGGTTAAACGCGAGTCAAACCTCATTAAGCAATTGGCAAGGAGGAGGCGAAAATAACGTGGCAATTAATGCAATATTAAATGTTGAAGCCATATATAAAAAAGAGAAACAAGAATGGACAAATAAATTAGATGCGCAGTATGGTTTAATCAAACCGGGAGATGTGAAAAATTTTCGAAAAAATATTGATCAGTTATTCGCTCTTTCCAAATACAACATTAGCGCTTTTGGAAAATACTGGTACTATGCAGCACAAGCCGATTATCGTACTCAATTTTCCCCAGGTTATAACTATGATGGTGATTCAATAATTGGCAGAGCAACTTCAGATATAAACTCTCCCGGTTATATACAGTTGGCTTTAGGTTTAGATTTTAAACCTACCGATTATTTTTCAGTTACTATTGCTCCTGCTGCCGGAAAAGTTACTATTGTAAACCGCCAATATTTGGCAGATATAGGTGCATTTGGTGTTGAAAAAGCAAGCTATGATAATGCAGGAAATATTGTAAGTCATGGAAAAAAAATACGCTATGAATTTGGAGGCCGAATTGTTGTAAAGTTTAAAAAAGAAATTGTAAAAAACTTTACCCTCGACTCCTACTTAGATTTATTCTCAAATTATGCTCATAACCCTCAAAATATAGATGTTGTATTTAATAATTTATTCACACTAAGAATAAATAAATATTTTTCAGCCAATTTTATTTCCCAGTTGACGTATGACGATGATATTATTATAAAACGTGATTGGGATAAAGATGGCAACTATGATAATAAAAATGACATCAATGGTCCAAGAGTGCAATTGCTTTCAACGGTTGCCATAGGTTTTGGATACAAATTTTAATAGAACATAAAAAATAGTTAGCAAAATGGCCTAGAGGCTAATTCGGCAAAGGTTTTGATGAAAGGATATTGAACTGGTTTCAATATCCTTTTTGCTTATATAAAAAAAAGGATCATCAGAATAGCTATGAAATTTCCACTCTGCTACTAAAGTATTTCACTTTTTATAGATTTAATTTACGCTCTTATTTTCAGCAAAAAATTATTTTAATTTATTATCGCCACATGTGTACCCAAAAGCCATTTTTATTGTTGCGCTCGGTTGAATACCCTTGCCGGCTTTATTAATGAAAGGATCTCCAGAGTCAGCAACATCCTTTCATAATAAAAAGATCCCTTACAAAAGTTCGGGATCACACAGCCGGAAATGGTTTCAACAGAAAAAACAATGAATAAAGTATCCAATAACAAAATATGTAATTAAATTTTAAACGGGCTCTAAGAACAAAAACAAATAAATCCACTCTTTTAAGGTTATGGTTCAAACAGTTCTGCATACATTTACATTCTATTTTCTATTACTACAAAATAATTAATCATTCACTTATAATTCCGGCACACCTAACATTTAAATCTTAAAAAAAAATGTAAGTAGCTGCAATACTTTTTAGTAAAAATTCAAAACACAGCCAGTTACATAAAACATGAAAAAGAGATTCCTAATTTTTAGCTTATTAATTTTTCTTCCCTCCTTTTTCTCAGCACAAAATGGAAGTGCTGACTTGAAAAGTGATTCGTTAAATACTGTCATATTAAGCGCTTATGCTGAGAAAATTCAAAAAATTGAGCAACAACATCTTACCGACTCATTAAAAAAAACAGAATTGGAGCTGCAGCTCAATACACTTAAAACAACTGACAATTTGAAGAAAGAACAGTTGCTAAAGCAAATTCAGGAATTAAATGAAAAAGACTTAAAACGTATTGAGCAGAAAAAAAGTGAGATCGATTCTTTAAGAGCTACAGTTAAAGGATTTCCTGTTAAAGGATTTTTCAATGATACTTTATTTATGGTATATAGCCGCCTTGGCAGTTTTTCCGCAAAAGAGAGGGCAGAAGCTATTAACGAAAGAGTTCAGAAGTTAAAGGGCGTTTACAGGTACAACAATGATTCCTTAAAATTAATTGAAGCAGAAACTACTGTTGATATCGTTTACGCTGAAGATATTATAACAAGTATTACAGAAAATGATGCAATATGGAATAACACAAACAAATCAGCACTGGCAAAAAAGTATAAGAATAAGGTTGAGCAGGAGCTCTTCAAATATGGAACTGCAACCAATGCAGCTACATTGGTGAAGAATATTGGACTAGCCCTACTTGTTTTGATTGTACTAGCAATTATCATTTTTTATTTAAATCGATTTTTTCGCTGGCTGGCTTCAAAAATTCAACAACAGGAAAACAAACGTATTATAGGAATTAAAATTAAGAACTATACTTTATTTGATGCGAAGCGACAAGTAAATGCTCTCTTGGCCTTAACAAATTTTATTAGATGGGTATTGATTTTACTTCTTGTTTATCTGACACTGCCAACCCTATTTAGCATATTTCCCTGGACAAAAGGATTTACAGGAACCCTTTTAGGATATATTCTGAATCCCTTAAAAAAAATGACACATGGGATATGGAATTACCTTCCAAACTTATTTACTATAATAGTTATAATAGTGGTTTTTAGATACGTTATCAAAGGGTTCCGTTTTTTAAAAACTGAAATTGAAAAAGGTCGTTTAAAATTGCCTGGATTTTATACCGACTGGGCAAACCCAACTTACCAGATTATCCGGATAATCATTTGGGCATTTATGATAGTGGTTATATTCCCTTACTTGCCGGGCAGCGATTCACATATTTTTCAGGGTGTGTCCGTATTTCTGGGTTTCCTGTTTACATTTAGTTCTGCTGGTTCCCTTTCTAATATCGTAGCTGGATTAGTAATTACTTATATGCGGTTATTTAATATTGGAGACCGGGTAAAAATCGGAGATATAACAGGGGATGTGATAGAAAAATCGCTACTGGTTACGAGAATCAGAACAATCAAAAATGAAATTATTTCCGTACCCAATTCAACGGTAATGAATAATCATACTATTAATTACTGTAGTGATGCCCCGGAGAAGGGCTTGATTATTCATACAACAGTTACGATTGGATATGATGCGCCCTGGAAAAAGGTGCACGAGGCATTAATTGATGCCGCGCTAAAAACCAATTTAATTTTAGAAGAACCCACCCCGTTTGTCCTGCAAACAAGCCTTGACGATTTTTATGTTTCCTATCAGATTAACGCATATACAAAAGAACCGAATATGCAGGCAAATATTTATTCTGATTTACATCAGAACATTCAGGATTCTTGTAATGAACGAGGAATTGAAATACTCTCACCGCACTACAGGGCAGCAAGAGATGGCAACATGACAACCATACCCGAAAATTATTTAGGAAAGGATTATAAAGCGCCTGGTTTTAATGTTAATATTAATAAGTAGGGTTGATGACCATTTTTAGTGTTTTATGGTAACACCCTTAAACCGTCATTTTTATTAGTACTTGGAGCAGTGTATAGAATTTCGGATTTTAAAAAAATGTAGATGTGTTAACACTTGTAGCCTTAATAATTACATTGTTTATGGAAAACCTCCTATATAAAAGGCTGTTCTAAAACTTAATTTTAAACCCCAAGTTAAGGTTTTCTTGATAAAATACCCGCTCAATAAAAAATCGCTATTTTTTCGAGTTCCTTTGGTTTAAGAATAACGATTTTTCTACCGCTTGCTTCAATAATTTTTTCATCTTTTAGATAGCGAAGTATGCGCACCAGTGTTTCAATAGTTGTTCCAACATAATTGGCAAGGTCTTCGCGGGAAAGATTGATAACTACCGGTAAGCGCTCTTTCCCATTTTTTTTATATTTTTCATTTATTATAAGCAGGGACAAAGCCACTCTTTCCTTTACCGGTTGCTGGGCAAATAAAGTAAGTTTGTTTATCCAAACTGTAAATTCGTGAGCAAGATTAGTTAGCAATCGCCTGGCCAATACAGGAGATTCGTCCAATGCATGTATAAAATATTTTTGCGGAATAAACGAAAAAACACAATCTTCCAATGCGGAAGCAGAAACAGGGTTAGGCCCTTCACATACCAATGGACGATATCCCATTATTTCACCTTTGCGATAAATATAAGCTATCTGCTCCTTCCCATCCCTATTGGTCTGATATATTTTTACTTTGCCTTTCCTTAAAATATACACTCCTTTGGAATAGCTTCCTTCACGGTACACAACTCTTCCTTTTGGAATTTCAATCCGCTGCATTTCCTGCTTCAAAAGCCGGAATTCCTTAACAGGTAACCCATCTAGAATAGATTCTGTTTTAAAGTGATATTTTTCGATTCTGAAAGTCATTTAATAATGTGAAAATACGGTTAAAATTTTGTTATTCTAGTTGTTACATTAAGTATAAAGAACAAAGGTGATGCTGAACTTGCCTACCCAGATGGTTACCAAGGTTTCCGCACCCTTGCGATTCTGAAACAAGTTCCGTTGACCTGAATTTTACACATCACAATATAACTCATTTTTGATTTTTAAAAATTGATATATGTCAATTTTTAATCGCATCACTTCATTTACCTTTGTTATCAGATTATATGCCAATTATTGAAAGAATTGGAAGTCCATCCGGTTAACCGCTTAAATTCTTTATTCTTTTGTGATTTTGATTAAATTTTTAAGAAAAAAAGGTGGACTTCCTTTTTATCAGAGGATACATTTTATACCAATACTTAGTAAATATTAGTCCAATAGTTTTATTGAATAACAAAATATTTAAACCACATAGATTCATAGTCAAATAAGGGACGAATTTCACATAGAATCTCTTCAAACATAGCCCCTATGTTAAAAATTTATTTCTTTATTACCTAGAAATCTATGTTTCTATGTGGTTCAAGATTGGACTATTTTAAATTAAGTAATGGTATTACCAATTATTTATGGCTAATGATATAAAAACGACTTCCACTATTGCTGTATATGTACAACTATCAAAAAACAATAAATATAATTTCAGAGGCCATTGATACAGATGAAGTGGATAACATTATTGAACATTTTTTGGAATCAATAGCAACCTTGTATAGCGAAAAAGCGGTTATACAAGAATTGGCTGTACTAATTAAAGAGGAGTTGAATACACGGAATTATGAAACGAATAACAAAATGAAAAGGGCATTGGATTTAATTGAAACTCACACCCCGATAAATTAATATTACCAAATTAGTGTTGCAT
>JAIOQD010000431.1 GCA_021413595.1 Bacteroidota bacterium
TTCTTGCTTTTAAAGGGTTTTCCACATCCAACCAAACTCCGGTTTCACCTTTGCTCCTACCCGACTCAATTCCATACTCTGCCAACGTTCGGATCACTATTTCTTCCAAAAAACGAAGGTATTTATGTATGTCCGTAAAAAAATTATCGAGATCTAAAATCGGATAAGCAACAATTTGTCCGGGACCATGATAGGTAATGTCTCCACCCCGATTTATTTTATAATAGGAAGCATTTTTCTGAATTAATTGCTGTTCATTAATCAGCAAATGTTCCTTATTCCCGCTATTACCAAGAGTATATACATGAGGATGTTCACAAAAAAGCAAATAACTTGGAGTGGCTACGGGTTGAATGTCGGAAGAAATCTTACGATTACTGATTTTGATTTGAACTACCTCATCGAATAGTTTTTCTTGATAGTTCCATGCTTGTTTGAAGTCTATCAGCCCTAAATCAATAAATTTCACTTGTTGCATTTGGTATGGGTAGAATGCTGATGACGCTGATAATTATGATCAAATAAGATTTATAAATACTTCCTGGTTAGTTTTTATCAGTGTAAACATAATTATCTCCTTCAAGTGCTCTGTTAACCTCAACTATTATATCTTGGAAAGTGCTGATTTTAAATGATTGATAACGTTTACTTCCATTAGATCGGCACCACGCATTTCACCCAAAATAACAGAAACCCAATCACCTAAATGAATAAAATAAATTGCTTTTTCAATTTCAGAATTACCTTTTGAGTATATTTCAGTGATATGTGAAGCATATTTTTTTATTACTTCCTTGTTAATTTCAACCCTTGCAAGGTTGCGGGAATATTCATCTTTATCAATAAAAATCACCACAGAAAGTGCATCATTTTTTTCAGTCCAGCCCACTAATTCATTGTGATTCATTTCTGGAATGATGTGATGCCAGCATAAAACTTTTGAATTTTCATTCAATTGCTGGCGAAAACGAATTGCAATACCTTCGAAATAAGTTGTGGTATAAATAACGGGGATTTTACCAATTAATTTTTCAGCAATACTTGTTGCTTCGGCAATAATATTATTTTCTTCTGCTTCAATTAATTTTATAGCTGCCTCGAGTTCAATCTTATACTTATTATTTATGATCCCGAAAAAACCTAAAATAAAAAACAATTGAGTTAATGAATAACCAAGACATGAGCGAGGAGGCATGCCTCCAGGAACAATAATATGATCATAATTATTTGCTCGTGAAATATCCAATACTTTTCCACCGGAAGTAACACTAACGATCTTTGCATTTTTTGCAATGGCCAATTTCAGGCAATTAAACGTTTCTTCAGTATTTCCTGAGTAAGAAGAAATAATTATTAACGTATTTTCATTAACATAAGAAGGGATAAAATAGCCTTTGGTAACATTAACCGGAACGCTTGCATTGCCAACAACAAGTTCACTTACAACACTTCCCCCAATACCTGAACCACCTAGTCCACATATTAAAACATTGGAAATTTTATTTTTCGATTCCGTCAATTTTGCATTTTTACCTATAACAATTGCTTCGGATAATTGCTTCGAAAAGTTTGCTACTAATGATTTCATTATTTTTGTTTTTATAAAAAATTATTCGGTAAAAATAGTGTTTTTGAATCAATAGCCACTCAATAAGGCAGTTTTAATTATACGATGACCAAAAACAAGGTTTAAACCCTATTTTAAGGCGCTACTACTACCTTTTTTTTATAAATTTACACACTCTAAATAATGATTGCGTAATCATAAATTCTTTATTAACCTATATTTGCAAAAAAAATAACCAAAACAAGATGAGTATCGAATTAAACGAACAGGAAATATTAAGACGTAACAAACTGGAAGAAATTACCAAAAGTGGTATTGATGCTTATCCGGCAGAATTGTTTGATGTAAATGCAACGGCAAAAAACATATTAGAAAATTTTAGTCCCGAAAAGGCTGAAGAATATAAAAATATCTGTATTGCAGGTCGAATCATGAGCGTTCGTGATATGGGTAAAGCTTGTTTTGTGAGTTTACAGGATTCAACAGGCCGTATTCAGCTATATATTCGCAGAGATGATATTTGTCCGGGAGAAGATAAATCCGCATTTGATCTGTTGTTTAAAAAACACACCGACATTGGAGATATTGTTGGTATAACAGGTTATGTGTTTTTAACGAAGGTTGGTGAAATATCAATTCACACTCTTTCATTTAAAATGTTAAGTAAATCATTACGTCCATTGCCCATTGTAAAGATTGACGAACAAGGTGTTGCACATGATGAAGTAACTGATCCTGAATTTCGTTATCGTCAGCGTTATGTTGATCTGATCATAAATCCAACCGTAAAAGACACATTTGTAAAGCGCACAAAGATGGTAAATACCATTCGCGATTTTTATAATTCCAAAGGCTATTTAGAAGTTGATACTCCTGTATTACAAGCTATTCCGGGAGGCGCCACCGCCAGACCGTTTACAACACATCACAACACCTTAGATATGCCAATGTATTTGCGTATCGCTAATGAGTTGTATCTGAAACGTCTTATTGTTGGTGGTTTTGATGGTGTTTATGAATTCTCCCGCAACTTCCGGAATGAAGGGATGGATCGCACCCATAATCCCGAATTTACAGTAATGGAGCTATATGTAGCATATAAAGATTACAATTGGATGATGGATATTACCGAGGAGCTGATTGAGAAAATTGCGTTGGATTTAAATGGAACAACTCAGGTTCCGGCAGGAGATAGGATCATTGATTTCAAACGTCCCTTCAAGCGTGTAACTATGTTCGAATCAATATTAGAATTTACCGGTATTGATATTAGTGAAATGGATGAGAGCCAATTACGTGAAGTATGTAAAGAATTAAAAATTGAACTTACACCAAGCATGGGCAAAGGGAAATTGATCGATGAGATCTTCGGAGCAAAATGTGAAGGTTGTTATATTCAACCTACATTTATCACTGATTACCCCATTGAAATGAGTCCACTTACAAAAAAACATCGCAGCAAACTTGGATTGGTGGAGCGTTTTGAGTTAATGGTGAATGGTAAAGAGCTTGCAAATGCCTATTCCGAATTAAATGACCCTATTGACCAACGTGTACGTTTTGTAGATCATATAAAATTGATGGAGCGTGGTGATGATGAAGCAATGTTCATTGATCAGGATTTTTTACGTGCATTGGAATATGGTATGCCGCCAACAGCAGGTATTGGTATTGGCATTGACCGTTTGGCGATGATCATGACCAATTCTCATTCGATTCAAGATGTATTGTTTTTCCCGCAGATGCGACCGGAAATAATAAAAAAAGCAGTTGTGGAATTAAAGGAGGAGGAAATTAAAATATTGGATGAAGTAAAAAAACAAAATCCTGCCACCTTGATTACCATTAGTGAAGGTTTGGGTATCTCAAAAAACCAATTACAAAAATTACTTAATTCATTAGAAGAAAGAAATTTGGTTAAGAGAGAAGGCCCCATTTATCAGGTAAATAATTAATTTGTTATTAATCCGATTATTAGGCATAAATAAATTAGTATAATCTTGATGAAACAGTATAATCAGCTTGTTAAGTTTATTGGCAATAATTATAGCAGTTTCATCTTTATCTCTATTTTTTATTCCCTTTGTTTACTTTTAAAATATGCTTCCACTTTTAACCCGGAGCTTCAGTCTTTTACCGGAAGAATGATCGGGGAAGCAACTTTACAAGGTTATGATATCAATAAAAGAATAAAAGCGTTTTATCAGGCCGGAGCTTTATTTTTATTTGCTACTATATTTACTTCAATTATTTTCTGGCGAGCTTCTTCGTATTTTAAAGAACTGTTCAAAGCTCTTGAAATACAGATTATCAATTACACTTCACTTGCGGGGATCATTCTCTGTTTTTATAGTCTTTGGGGCTCCCCTATCAAAACTTCCCTCGAACTTATTTTTTGCATACAAATAGTAGCAATCACTATTTATGTTTTAAAAAAAATATTTTTAAAAAATATAAACATCACGCAAAACATTACCGCTTCTTTCTATGCAATCGCCTTTGTATTGGGGTTTTCTATTTTTTTTATCTGGAATGAAACAGTTGTACTCTTTGATTTTTTACCGAAAGTTAATTTGTTATATATTCTTTCTACCACTGTTATTGTGGCTTTCATTTCAGTTTCACAATTAATTAAACATAAAAACGGTATTGAATCAAAAAATGAAATTAACAAGCTTGCATATTTATTTTTGCCATTGGCACTAATTCCGCTCTTATCCGTTTTAAAAGATGAAACGTATTTAATTTTAAACGGGCATCACGTTTATTATTTTAGTCCACGTAAGTTATACTTAATTGGTATGCTTTGTATAGCGACTTCCATTGCCTGGAGATATCGAATAACTATAAAAAAACCACTATTAGCATTAGAGAAAAACACAGACGAACTTGTTGCTAAACGTTATTTCCCTTTATTAATCTTAGGAGTCTTTGCTTTTGCATTTTATAGTCCTTTTATACAAGCCTCTACCGAAATGTTTGAGGCTGGTAACCAGTATTTACCACTAATGGAATTTCAAAAATTTGGTGTGATCCCGATTATTGAAAAATTTAATTCACATCAACTGTTTGAGCTCTTTTGGGGGGGGCTTTATGTTTTATTTAATGGTTTGCATGGTCGTGAATTGCCCTTATATGATTTTATGGACCTGGTCATATTATCAGCACTTGAATACTACTTTATATATAAGATATCGCGTAATGCGTACGTTTCTTTATTTATTGTTTTGTTTTTTCCATTGTTTGATTCTTTTATACACTCGAATCGTTCTATTGCATTTTTAGCAATATTTATATTGTATACTATTGTCAATCAAAAAGCTTCAATCAAAAACTATCTATTACTTATTAGTTGTGCCACTTTTTTGATCTTGTGGCGATTGGAGATCGGTTATCCTTCAGCAATAGCAATAGCAGGAACATTGTTTATTTATTGGATGAATGAAAAACGCTTTGTTTTTGATCGGAAAATATTGCTAAAAAGCCTTCTGTTTTTTTCTATTTCATGTCTTTTATTATTGGGAGCAGTTGCATGGTGGAGAAATATTAATGTATTTGATAAACTGTTAAACGGATTTAATTATTTAGCATCAGCTCAATCATATGGATACATTGACCTGGGCGAAGAAACGACTACCGTGTTTAAAATGCAATATTTTATTTTTCCAATGATACTCATCCTTGGATTTTGCGCCCTGTTAGTTTTCTTTAAGCGTTATACAATTTCAAGATCCCAACGTTTTATTTATACCTCCTTAATTTTCTTAATACTCTATTATTTTGTTAATTTTCAGCGCGGTATTGTTGCACACACCCTAGCTGGAGGGCATGATAATTGGCTCTCTCCATTTTTATTTCTGATTATAAGTGCGAGTGTTTATTTGTTTTCGTATAAAAAATCATCTATAACAAAATTTATCCTATTCATAGTTGTTTCTTCTTTTTTAATTATGAATTACAAGTTCCCGGCAGTAAATACTCCACAAAATATATATTCTCAAAGCATCGAAAAAGCAAATAACTTTCCAAGCATTGTCCCGCGAGAAAACATAATAAGATGTATTAATGATATGGATTATGAAAATCGAAAATTCAGCAACTTCAAAAAGCTGATCAATGAAGAGTTGACGGAAGAACAAACCTTTATTGACTTTACAAATACTCCGATGCTGTATTATTTTACAGGAAAAATTTCACCTTCCTACTTCAGCCAAAACCCTTTAACAATCCATAATGATTATCTTCAAAAGGATTTTATTTCTGATTTAAAAAATTATGATGCTCCATTCCTTTTATTCTCCAACTTTCCGGAAACATGGTGGGATAATGCAATTGGCGTGCCGAATACAACCAGGCACTACCGGATGGCAGAATACTTTTATAATTATTACCAACCCTTTACTATAGTGGACAGTTTGTGCATTTGGAAACGAAACGACTTCAAAATCAAAAACAATCAATGCTTGATTTACAATTATACCGAACAACTGTCAGACTCTTCAAAAAGCAAACCTTTTATAAAAGGTATTATCAAAAATTCAAAAAATAAAAACTATTTATTTAAAATAAATTACAATACATTTAAAAACAAAACAAGTCAAACAGCTTTATTTACAATTGTATTCAATAGTGGAACACAAAATATAAAACCAAATTTTACAGATGAAATTAATCATATAGGCTATTATATTTTCAAGACATCTGAAAG
>JAIOQD010000432.1 GCA_021413595.1 Bacteroidota bacterium
ATTATTCCACCCTGATACATCATTCCCAGATAATCACCTGCTTTTGGATGGCCTTCAGCATCAAAGTGTGAAGCATTTCCAAGGATAAATTTATAAATTAATATCCCAATTACTATACATACTACAATAGCTAATGACGCAAAAATAGATTTGAATGCGTTAGATGAATTTGGTTTGCTCATTTCTGTTAATTTTAAGGTTTAAATTTTAAGGTTTAGTTTATTCTAAATTGAAAAAATTATAATGCTTTTTTATCTGTTTTTTTTAAACAAGGCTTCAAACTTACTAAATCTATTTTAAAAGTAAAAATTTATCGTAAAACTTAATGAGTTGGTAAAAATCACCTTTGTCGAACGCAAACATAAATAATAATATTGCAAGGTGCGACCATTAATTATTAAACGGTTGTTTTTAAGCTATTAACGGGGGGGATTTCGTTTTGCTGAGTGGTTGTTTTACGCTTTTTTCTCTTTGAGATAAGTGCTTATCAGTGGGATGAGCGTAATAACAATAAGTCCGATAACAATATAGCTTATGTTTTTTTGCACCCATTCATAGTTTCCTAAATAATACCCAATGCTTGCTAGCAAACCGATCCAGGCAATAGCACCTACTACATTATACATCATAAATTTTTTAAAATCAATACGTATTACACCCGCCAAAATAGGAGCAAAGGTGCGGATGATAGGAAGAAAACGTCCTAAAATGAGTGTTTTCCCCCCGTTTTTGTTGTAAAATTTTTGTGTGATTGTAAGGTACCTTTTTTTAAATATCAAGGAATCTTTACGACTAAATAGCGGAGGCCCAACCTTATAGCCAAACCAATAACCAGTCATATTTCCAATGATAGCTGCTATGGATAAGGAAATAATTAAAACAAAAATGTTTACACCCAATAATTCGGGCTTTGAAACACAGATCATCCCTGAAATGAAAATAAGTGAATCTCCGGGAAGAAAAAAACCGATCAACAAACCTGTTTCAGCAAATACTACAAATAATAGCAAAGCCAAACCTCCATATTGTATAATGGATTCAGGATCAGTTAGTTGTTTTAAAAAGTCTATAACATCCATTTTTTTTCACCACTAAGTCCACTCAGGAACACTAAGTTTCAGGTGGTTAATTTAATTTTACTAATTCAATTCCCTAAATAAAAGATTCTCATTTTAACTTTATAGACCCCAAAATTTAAAAAACTATAGTGTTTCTAAGTGTTCTAAGTGCCTTAGTGGTAGATTTTAATCCAAGCTAACTTACAGGCCCAAAAATCAAAAAAACTTAAGTGTTTCTAAGTGTTCTAAGTGCCTTAGTGGTAAATTCTTTAATCCAACTTTATCGTATCAATATCAGGTTCTTTTCTGAACGTATGCAATTCTCCTTCCCATTTGGAAATAACAGCCGTAGCTACTGCATTACCAACCACATTAGTGGCAGAGCGTCCCATATCTAAAATCTGGTCGATACCCAAAAGCAATAACAATCCCGCAACGGGAATATTAAAATGATCAAGCATTCCAGCAATTACAACTAAGGATGCACGGGGTATTCCGGCCATTCCTTTGCTGGTTATTAATAATATTAATAGCATCATTATCTGATCGGTAATGCTCATGTCAATACCGTAGGCTTGTGCAATAAATACTGTTGCAAAGGTCATATACATCATAGAACCGTCTAAATTAAACGAAT
>JAIOQD010000433.1 GCA_021413595.1 Bacteroidota bacterium
CAATATGGTAAATTTGGTGGTGCATTAGTATTTTTAAAGCCTGCTGCTCATGGTACAGGAGTTATTGCTGGTGGTGCAATGCGTGCAGTATTGGAAAGTGTTGGTGTTACTGATGTATTGGCAAAATCAAAAGGTTCGTCAAACCCTCATAACGTGGTAAAAGCTACTATGGATGCGTTGATGAAAATGCGTGATGCAGCTACTGTTGCTCAACATCGTGGTATTTCAATGGATAAAGTATTTAATGGTTAAAAACAGATGCAAGATACAAGATACTAGATCTAAGACTGCTACGTTTTAAATCTTGAATCTTGAATCTTAATTCTTAAATCTAATAAAAATGGCAACAATTAAAATTAAACAAATAAAAAGTGGTATTAACCGTCCTGAACGTCAAAAACGTACATTACGTGCTCTTGGTTTTACCAAAATGAACCAAACTATTGAAAAAGAAGCTAACGCTCAAATTAATGGAATGATTGCAAAAGTTGCACATTTGATTACAGTAATAAAATAGAGAATTTGAGAAATAGGGAAATAGAGAATTAAAAATAATTGAGCTCTAAATCTCTAAATCAACAAATTAATAATTAAAAAATATAAAAAGATGAATTTAAGTAAATTAACTCCAGCAGAAGGTTCGGTTAAAAATGCAAAAAAACGCATAGGCAGAGGTCAAGGATCCGGTAAAGGTGGAACATCAACAAAAGGACATAAAGGTGCTCAATCCCGTTCAGGATACTCAGCAAAAAGAGGTTTTGAAGGTGGACAAATGCCATTACAAAGACGCGTTCCTAAATTTGGATTTAAAAACATTAACCGTGTTGAATATCGTGGAATTAATTTAGATATTATTCAAGCATTGGTTGAAGAAAATAAATTAGCTACTATTGATATCGCATTCTTAATTTCAAAAGGATTGGCACATAAAAACGACAAGATAAAAGTATTAGGTCGTGGTGAGTTAAAATCAAAAGTTGAAATAAAAGTACATGCTTTTTCAGCAACTGCAAAATTAGCTATTGAAGCTCAAGGCGGAACAGCAGTAGCAATTTAGTTCGAACTGAGGAGTTGGGAGTTATTAGTTAGAATTTAGAATTTGGGATTAAAAATTTTATGAAGAACTTAATAAATACATTAAAAAACATTTGGAAAATTGATGATCTGAGAGTGCGTATTCTTAACACACTTGGATTTATTTTAATTTACCGTTTGGGTTCGTATATAGTACTTCCAGGAGTTAATTCGGCAGTGCTTTCTGAAGCAAGTAAAGGTGCTAATGAAGGAATTGTTGGTTTAATTAACATCTTTGCTGGTGGAGCCTTTTCACGTGCTTCTGTTTTTGGTTTGGGTATCATGCCTTACATTTCTGCTTCTATCGTAATTCAGTTATTGGGTATGGCATTACCTTATTTCCGTAAGTTACAAATGTCAGGCGAAAGTGGACGTAAAAAAATAAATCAGATCACAAGATTCTTAACAGTTGTGATCACAATGTTACAAGCACCGGGATATATTGCTTCTCAAATTACAAATAAAGCGGGAGTTGTTACTGATCCAAGTACATTTTGGTACATTCAATCTGTATTGATTTTGATCACC
>JAIOQD010000100.1 GCA_021413595.1 Bacteroidota bacterium
TTAAACATCTCAAGTAACCGGGCAACACCAAGTAAAAAACTTTGTTTCCAAAATATTTGATGTTTATTCGCAATGATAAATTCAGTGCTGCCTCCGCCAATATCAATGATCAAAGATACTTCATCACTCATTTTCACAGCATCACGTACACCATAATAAATGGTTTCCGCTTCTTTATCTCCTGAAATAACCTGTACATCAATGTTGCATTCTTCATTTGCTTTGGCAACAAATTCAGCTCCGTTTGAAGCACCCCTGATAGCTGAGGTTGCAATGGCATACACTTTTCCTACATTATATTTTTCTATAGTTTGTTTGTGAACTTTAAGTGCATCAATACCACGATTAAAAGGAAGCGGTGCAATGAAACCTTTATTAATTCCTCCTTCACCAAGCTTTACAGAAATTTTAGTTTGAAATACAAGTTCATAGGTTTTATCAGAACTTACTTCAACAATGAGAAGATTAAATGTATTGGTTCCCAGATCAATGACGGCAATGCGATTCATCTTAAATTGCTTTATGACTTTAATGTAAAAGCTAAAGATAGCTTTTTAACATTAAAAACAATGCAAGATCAACAATTATCCTTTATAAAAAAGCCATTTACCCAACTCTTTCCATGTCACCTTTTTGCCATACATTAAAATACCGGTACGATAGATACGAGCAGCGAGCCAAGTAGTAAAAACAAATCCAAGTACCAGCAAGCCCATTGAAAGTGCCAATTCCCAGCCAGGTACTCCAAAAGGCAGTCTCACCATCATTATCACCGGTGAGGTTAAAGGTATAATTGAAAACCAAAAAGCCATAGAGCTTTCCGGATCCTGAATCACATTTTGAGCGATAATAAATGAAAAAATAAGAGGTATTGTTATGGGCAGCATAAATTGCTGGGTGTCAGCTTCATTATCCACAGCAGAGCCTACAGCAGCAAATAATGCACTATACAAAAGATAACCTGCCAAAAAATAAAATAAGAAACACAAAAAGATAGTTACCATATCAACTGACTTAAAATCATTCCAAACCTCAGTAACAACGTTTGGTCTGTCCATTTTTTTCATTTCAGAATACTTTAGATCTGCACCAACTTTAATTATTTGCTCCTTTTGCTGTATCTGCTTAATGTCAATATTTTTCAAAATGGTAACAGTAGCAACACTATATAATGTCATTGTTAAGATTACCCATAATAAAAACTGCGTTAAACCAACCAGTGCTACACCTAAAATTTTCCCCATCATAAGCTGAAATGGTTTTACTGAAGAAAGGATCACTTCCACAATACGGCTTGTTTTTTCTTCCATAACACCACGCATAACCTGAACGCTATAAAGGAAAATAAACATATAGATCAATACGCCCCCACCTATCCCTATTGCCATAAACAATCCGGTATTTGTTTTTTTGCTCTTTCCTGTTTCTTCTAATTTTTCGGTAATAACAGTGAATCTTGAATTTACTTCGGCATCTTTTATTATATTCAAATCCACCTTATTTTTGGCTAAAATAACATTGTACATCATTTTACTGATCGTAGAACCGACATATTCTTCAGTAGCAATACCCAATTGCTTTTTATAAAATAATTTTATTGCTTTTCCTCCTTCTAAAATATTATCAGGGATAAATAAAATTGCATCATAGCCCGAATCATAAAAGCCTTCCTGTGCCTTTTCAAAGCTCATATCAGGATAATCAAAATCAATAAATTCTTTTTGAGGAATCAAATCTTTAAATAAATAACTCTCATCAATCACTTGGATTTCCTGCTTTTCAGTTTTTTTTGTTGCCATCCAGATAGGCACAATCATCAACCCCGCCATCAAAACAGGACCAAGAATAGTCATTATGATGAATGATTTTTTCTTAACCCTTGTTAAGTATTCACGTTTTATTATCAGAGATATTTTATTCATTAACTGATGTTTCGGTATTATTTTCTGATATAATTGATCTATTATTTTCTTCAGAGAAGAAGTATTATTTTATTCATTGGGGCGTTCCCCTTTCTAAAAAAAAGTGGCGGGCTTTCCAATCAATCTTTTCTTAAACAAGAAAAGGATTTACG
>JAIOQD010000434.1 GCA_021413595.1 Bacteroidota bacterium
ATACAATAAAAAAAGAAAGCGTACGATTTTTGAAAATTTATTATTCAGGAAATCCTCAATCTGCAAAACATGCGCCTTGGGATGGTGGATTTTCCTGGGATAAAGATAAAGAGGGAAATCCATGGGTAGGAGTTTCCTGCCAGGGGACAGGGGCAAGCCTCTGGTGGCCTTGTAAGGATCACCAAAGTGATGAGCCGAATGAAATGCTTATTCGTGTTACGGTACCACCGGGATTAAGTGATGTTTCAAATGGAAGACTTAAACAAAAAACAACTTTGCCAGATGGTTGGACAAAGTTTGAATGGTACGTTTCCTATCCAATTAACAATTACGATGTAACCCTTAACATAGCTAACTACAAATCTTTTAGCGATACCTATTTTAATCCCGCTTTTAAAGATACGCTCACATTAGATTATTTTGTATTGCCTGCTAATTATGAAAAAGCAAAAATTCAATTCGAGCAGGTTAAGCCAATGCTCGATTGTTATTATAAAATGTTTGGTGAATACCCTTTTGTTCGTGATGGTTATAAGTTGGTTGAATCTCCTTATCTTGGAATGGAGCACCAAAGTTGTGTGGCGTATGGTAATAAATATAAGAACGGATATCTTGGTGTGGATATGTCGGGAACCGGTTATAAATTCGACTACATTATTATTCATGAATCGGCTCATGAGTGGTGGGGCAATAGCATAACAACCAATGATATTGCCGATATGTGGGTCCATGAAGGATTTGCAACTTATTCAGAAGCATTATATGTAGAATGCCTTTATGGATATGATGCATACCTGGAATATATTAATTCCGAGAAAAAAAAAGTTCAAAATGATGAGCCATTAATTGGCAGCTATGATGTAAATAACGAAGGGGCCGGTGATATGTATCCCAAAGGTGCATTGCTAATCCACACTATAAGAAGCATAATTAATGATGATAAAAAGTTTTTCGAGATTATTAAAGGAATCCAGGCCACTTACCGGTATAAAACAATTAATTCAAACGATATTGAAAAGTACATGAGTAATAAATCAGGTATCGATCTTTCAACTATTTTTGAATTATATTTACGTGGCGTAGCTATACCAAGATTGAGTTTAAAAATTGAAGAAGATCCTTGGGATTTGAAAGTTACGTATCGTTATAATTTATTAGGTATAGGTGAAAGTGAAGGATATCAAGGTGATCAACCATTTTATTCTGCTCCGGTAAAAGTAACTTTAAAAAGGGATGAGTTTGATTTTATTTTTCCTACCACCGAATGGCAAACAATTATTATACGGGATATGAAAGTTGTTGATTTTAAAATAGCGACTGATTTATTTTATATTGATAAAGAGATTATTTTCGTGTATGGAAATGATTAATCAATTTCTGTTTAAAAAATGATAGTAAAGAAAAATATACTAATAGTAATTGTTTCTCTGTTTTGTTTATCAGGATTTGCTCAGGAAGTTAAACCTGACAAACAAAACAAGCAGGTAGTAACTGATACCGAACCTTCTTTTCCAAAAGGAGATAAAGAACTCTATCAGTTTGTATTATACAATTTAAATTACTCTGAAGAATCAAAAAGGAAATACATTGAAGGTGAAGTTACTCTTAGCTTTGATGTTAAAGCAGACAGCACAGTTAGTAATATGGTGCTAATAAGTGGTGTGGGATATGGAATTGATGATGAAGTAAAAAAGTTGATCGGCAACTTAAAATTTATTCCGGGTGTTCAAAACGGTTTTCCTATAAAAATGAATACCATGTATTCGTTTCCTATAAAAGCACATTAGTATCATGCGAAATATAATTATACTGTTACTTTTTATTTCAGAAGCATCATTTGCAATGAACTATACTAAAAACAGCGATTCTGCGCTTTGCAATGGTATTGATACCAATTGTATTGAAAGCTGCCATAAATTGCTAATGGCGAAAGTAGTTTTGGAGGGACGCCATAATACGTTTAGCATAACAGATAATTCATTCGGGGAAAAGTTAGAGTATAGTATTAATTCTAATACTAATTTGGGCTTTGGCCTAAATTATAAAGGGATTGGAGTAGAATTTCAATTTGCTCCAAAATCATTAAATAATGATAATGTATTGTATGGTAAATCAAATCAATTTTCTATTTCTTCGAGCGCCAATGGCAGACGATTTATCTACAACGTATATTTAAGATCAAGTCAGGGCTTTCATACCACAACAGGATCTCCAATAGTAGGCGATACAACCGGAGCTGTAGCCTATTATTACCGGTCTGATATTCAAAACGTAAATTTAGGAATGGAATGTGTGTATCTTTTTAATAATAAACATTTTTCAAGTTCAGCTCCCTATAATTTCACACAACGTCAGAAAAAAAGTTCAGGTACAAAATTATTAGGAACTTTCTTTTCATTATATACTATTAGCGCGGACTCTGTCATTTTTCCGGATTCATTAAAAGATCGCTTTAAACCTGAGGTACAATTTAAAGATGCAGGTAACCTTGTTTGGGGGGTATCATTCGGATATACTTATACCTTTGTTTTTCGTAAGTATTGGTATCTTAATTTATTTGCACTTCCCGGATTATCTATTCAACAGTACTTTGCTACGAATGCTTATAGCGAACAAACAAAGTCGAAGGTGTCGCTGGGAATTGCTTTTCAATCACGCCTTTCTTTTGGTTATAACAAGCCAAGATATTTTTTAGGTTTCGCTTTTTTAGGAAATAACTATACTATCAATAATGATAAGAGTTCATCAATTAACTATAAGTATGGCTCAGTTCGTTTATATTATGGCTACCGCTTTAATTTGCGTAAAGATTATTTAACTAGAATTGCAAAATAATATACGGTGTATTATTTATATAAAGTAAATAACAACTGAAATACTATAAATACTATCCTCAATTTATTTTCCAATACTATTAGGACATAGCCCCGGAAGGAGCGTTTTTATGAGTTTTCGGTATGGTTAATGAATGCTCAACACAATTATTTATGGCAATAAAAATGAATTTTTTTTTATCGTTTTTTTAACTAAAACCCTAATAATAAGTGCCAATACAGGCATATTTATTAACAAAAAGTTCATTTATCAACAATTTTGTGTTTATTTTTCTTTAAAACTTGCGTTGTATATGGAATGTATCATAGATTTGCCGCATAAATAAATGTTTAACCCTTAAAAATAAAAAAATGAACAAAGCAGAATTAGTTGATGCTATTGCATCTGAAACAAAATTGACAAAAGCAGATGCAACAAGAGCATTAGAGGCATTCGTTAACGCTACAACAAAAGCACTTAAAAAAGGTGATAGAGTTGCATTAGTAGGTTTTGGTTCTTTCTCTGTTGCTAAAAGAGCAGCAAGAATCGGACGTAATCCTCAAACAGGAAAAGCTATTAAAATCGCTGCTAAAAAAGTAGCTAAATTTAAAGCAGGTACTGAATTAGGAAAAGCAGTTAACAAATAGTCTTTGTCAACTAAAAGATAAAAATCCCTCTTCCAGATTTGGATGAGGGATTTTTTATTTAAATACATATCTAAGTCCAACTGTTACTCCGGCAGTTGCATTATTGGTTATTGCTCTTGATGTTACTACTGCACCATTCGGATGGTTAATGTTTTTCTTATAGTTCTTATTCTCTGCATCGGTAAAGCC
>JAIOQD010000435.1:0-4396 GCA_021413595.1 Bacteroidota bacterium
ACATGTTTGATACAGTTTTAAAGAAGTGGAGGGACAAACCTATCAAAATAAAATCAAGTAGGAGAAAAACAAAAATCATTCGGGATCTTTTTCTTTTGGAACAAAATTATAAGTAAAAGGGGGTTCATTAGCTGGATTATCAACGATTTCAGAGGAATCATAATCATCACTTACATCAATTTTTTCATTTTCATCATCATCACCAAAATCATATACGGGGCTAGCTGGACCTTCGTTACGGAAATGGTAGGCAGTTATTAATCCTGCCAAAGCCCCTAGCAAATGTGATTCCCACGACATACCGCTTCTCAATGGCAATATCCCCCAAACGGTACCACCGTATAGGAAAACAACAAACATGGATAGGGCAAGTAATCGCGTGTCTTTTCGAAATACTCCGCTAAAAAATAAAAAAGTAACAAAACCATAAATAATCCCACTCGCTCCAATGTGGTATGCATCACGCCCGATAGCCCAAACCCAGATACCTGTCATTAAATATACCCAGAAAAATATTTGAAAGGCGATGGAACGGTAAAAATAAAAAATAACAGGTCCTAAAATCAGCAATGGGGCTGAGTTTGCAATCAGATGGGAGAAATCAGCATGTAATAAAGGGGAAGTTATTATTCCAAATAAACCATGAAAAGTGCGAGGATATAAACCATACCAGGATAAATTTATTTTCTCGACCGTTTCAAATAATTTAATACCCCAAAGTACGAATAGAAACAAGCCCGGATAAAGAATACTGAAAAATAATTTTGATGTAGTATTGCGCATAGCTACTTATACTAAATTCATAAAAAAAGGTTATTCAATTTAATTTTGAATCACAATTACTAATTCAATGTTTGTACCAAAAATAAAGCGTGACAGAAAGACACTATTTGATTTTTTAAGTATTTAATTTATATTTGTTTCGGTTCTGCATTATGAAAAAAGTAATTTCTATATTTTTATTTGGCATTTTTCTGTTCAATATGGCAGGTTATTTTATTGCTTTTAAATCTTTTCAATATCAAGTAAAAAAGGAAATAAAAGCAGAAATAAAAAAGAAAATAAACCCTAATGAACTAACAATTATTGTTATTGATAAAAAACAAATTAACAAAATAGATTGGTTGGAAAAAGGGAAAGAAATGTACTACCATGGCAAACTGTATGATATTGTAAGGCATACTGAAAATGATACTTCGATCACTTATTATTGTATTAATGATAAACAGGAAGAATTATTATTTGCCAATCTTGAAGAGCATATAGCTATGCACATTGCAGCTAATAAGCCAATAAAAAACCAAACATCTAAAAAACTAGCAAACAATGTTATTAAGCTGTATTTTTCAAATGAGCAATCGATAAAATTTAATACTGTTTTATTAAACTCCCCACCCTTTTATTCGATCAATTTATCATACAAATCTTCTATTATAGAAACCGATACCCCTCCTCCTGAATTTGTTTAATCCCCCAAATTAAAATTCGATTTTCAATTTTAATTATTTATTTGAATCTATATTTCCGGACAGTGTTTAAGATACATTCTGTGCAGTAATATTAGTGCCAATTAACTACTTAAATTCTTGTTATCAAACACCCTGTAACTAACATTATTGTTATTACGGGGTAGAAACAATACAATTGATTTGGCTTTCAAGCCAATCAATATGGTATTGAACATAAAAGATATTCATAAAACATTAAAAATATAAAGTGATGAAAAAAAACATACTAAGTATTTTGTCAGGAATGATCGTGGTCACAACTGCAAATGCTCAAATAAATACCGGTAACGATACCGCACCGATTAGGCTAATTAATTTGAATGAAGTAGTTTTTTCTGCCAATAAAGCAGAAGAAAAAAAATCGGATGTACCTTATACGATTGACATAATTAAAGCAAAAAATTTAGAATTGAGCAATCCGCAAACATCTGCAGATATGCTATCCAACACTGGGAATATAATGGTTCAAAAAAGCCAGGGAGGCGGAGGTAGTCCAATAATCAGAGGATTTGAAGCCAACCGTGTATTAATTGTTGTAGATGGAGTACGTATGAACAATGCAATTTATCGTGGCGGACATTTGCAGGATGTAATAACACTGGATCCTTCGATGCTTGATAGAACAGAAATCGTTTACGGCCCTTCATCTGTAATGTATGGTAGCGATGCACTTGGTGGTGTAATGCATTTTTTTACTAAAAACCCATTGTTTGGTGACGACAAAATGAATTTTAAATTAAATTCATACTTACGTTATGCAAGCGCCAATCAGGAAAAAACAGGACACGTTGATTTTAATCTTGGATTTAAAAAACTTGCTTCTTTAACAAGCATCAATTATAGCAATTTTGATGATTTGCGCACAGGTTATGCCCGTACACCTAATCCTGACTTTGGCCGTTGCTACTATTATGTTGGTCAGAACTCTGCCGGTACGGCCGATAGCATGATAAAAAACAGCAATTCGAATATTCAAAAATATAGTGGTTATTCTCAAATGGATTTGATGGAAAAGCTATTATATAAAGCAACTGATAAAATTAATGTTGGTTTAAATTTTCAGTATTCCACCTCTTCGGAAATAAATCGTTACGATCGCTTAACAGATCCTGGCAGCGGAGGTAATTTAAAGTTTGCCGAAAATGGATATGGCCCACAAAATCGTATGCTTGTATCCTTGTATTCAACTATTAAATCATCAGGAAAACTTTTTGATGATATGAGAATAACTGCTGCATATCAAGACATTGCTCAAGAACGTTTCAGCAGAAAGTTTAGCACCAATTATACAACCGGCAGTGGTAATAATAATAAAACAACGAATTTAGAAAAAGTAAATGTTTATTCTTTGAATGCAGACCTAAGGAAGCAGGTAAAAGAAACACATGAGTTAAGTTATGGATTAGAAGTAGTAGGTAATAATGTAAGCTCTACAGCTTCAAAAAAGAATATCTATACAGGTGCCGATGTTACTCCAGTTGATACACGTTATCCGAATGACGGTAGTAAAACCTTGAATATTGGTGGTTATTTAACACATAGCTGGGAAATTAATGAGAAATTTATTTTATCCGAGGGAGTTCGTTTAACTCATAATTCCTTGACCTCAAATTTTGACACATCAGCGGCTGTGTCAACTTTCCAATTCCCTTTTACAACTGTTAAACAAACAAACAATGCCTTGAATGGAAATTTAGGTTTAGTAATTATGCCAGAAAAGAATGTTCGTTTTAGCATCTTGGGTTCTACAGGTTTTAGAGCGCCAAACGTAGATGATATAAGCAAAGTGTTTGAATCGGTAGGAAACACTGTAGTTGTTCCGAATTCAAAATTAAAACCTGAATACGCATATAATTTGGAGGGCGGATTTGCAACTACAATAATGGATGATAAAGTAAAATTTGAGGCTAACTATTACTATACACTATTAAAAAATGCCATCGTTACAAAAGAATTTAAATTAGATGGTAAGGATTCAGTTATCTTTAATGGTACGTTAAGTCAAGTAAGGGCTTCTCAAAATGTTGACGAAGCCTATATACAAGGTCTTTACGGAGCAATTACAGCTGATTTTAATGACAACTTTTCTTTTAAAACCTCTATCACTTATACTATGGGACATTACCGCCAACAATTAAGTCCAACAAGTAATGGCGCTATTCACGATACAATTGTTCCAATGGATCATATACCTCCAATGTTTGGAAGAACTAGCTTTTTGTATCATTTCAAAAAATTTGAAAGTGAAATTTATGCAATATACTGTACCTCAAAATCATCTAAAGATTATAGCCTTGGAAAAGAAGATAATGAAGTTTACTCTGCTGATCCTGTTAATGGATTTATGCCTGGTTGGGTAACATTTAATGTTAAAACAAGCTATCATATCACCAAAAACTTTATGGTTAATTTAGGTGTAGAGAACTTGTTTGACACCCATTATCGTGTATTTGCATCAGGAATTAGCGCAGCTGGAAGAAATGTAATGGTTGCTGTTAGATACAAGTTTTAAATACTAACCAAAATCTACATATATCAAATACTCTAAATAATTGTTGGTAATTAAAAAAAAACTCAAATAGCCCTCTTTGATTAAGAGAGGGCTATAGAGTATCATAAATTCGTTTTT
The DNA here is from genome assembly GCA_021413595.1 of Bacteroidota bacterium. Lineage (GTDB taxonomy): Bacteria > Bacteroidota > Bacteroidia > 2-12-FULL-35-15 > 2-12-FULL-35-15 > 2-12-FULL-35-15. The sequence continues at coordinate 4,138 of JAIOQD010000435.1, forward strand.
TATTAATTTAACATTCAAAAAATATGCTTAAAAGAATTATTTCTTTTATTTTTTTTCTAACTATTATTGGTATAATGATATTGTCCCAATCATTCGTTGGCGCTCCAACTACAGATGACTGCAAGAATACGAAGATCAGTAAGCCGAACGGCAATAAAAGCCACTTTTTTGGACTCAATTGTATGTCGTGTCATAGAGCAGGTCGTCCGGGGAAAAGTTGTTTTACAATTGGAGGTTCTGTTATGGACGAAGCAAGAGG
>JAIOQD010000435.1:4442-7349 GCA_021413595.1 Bacteroidota bacterium
GCAAGAGGAAAAATTTACAAAAATCCTGTTATTAAACTTTATACGGAACCAAAAGGAGGAGGCAAACTGGTAGCAACTATTTCAGGTGATAAATTGGGTAATTTTTATAGTACCGAAAACATTGATTTTTCAATGGGTTTATACCCCACTCTTATAGGCACGCCCGGAGTTGCTGAACCTATTAAACACATGGCTCATCCTATTTTCAGAGGAAATTGCAACAGCTGCCATGGTTATAGGGAAGAAGCGCTTGGAATCGATTAAAGCTATGTAAACCAATTGTAAAAGTTCGCGCTCATATTTTATACGCCCACAATAGTATCAGGTTTTTTCAGAAAATAAGTAAAAATCATTAATAATAATAGAGTCACAACATACCTGTTTTTCGAAATTTTTTTCTGTGATTTTACTAATACATTAATCAACAAAAATTATGACCACAAAAAACTCTCCTCACTATAAATCCGTAAACTTATTACGGATTTTCAGGGATCTTCATAAAAAAATTGCAATTGTTTTATTTGCTTTCTTTTTAATTATTTCTATAACAGGTTTGTTATTGGGCTGGAAAAAAAATTCGTTTGGACTTATACTTCCTGCTGCTTCAAAAGGGATTTCTTCCGATTTAAAAACTTGGCTTCCTTTAGACAGCCTTCAAACCATCGCTATAAAAACACTCCATGATTCTATTTCACCTGTTTTATCAGATGAATTGGAGCGAATTGATGCCAGGCCACAAAAGGGAATGCTGAAGTTTGTTTTCGCTGACGATTATTGGGAAGTGCAATTAGATGGGACGAATGGAAATGTATTGCAAATAAACAGAAGAAGGTCAGACATTATTGAAAGCATTCACGATGGAACAATCCTTGACGTACTTTTTAATACAAAAAACGACCAACTCAAATTATCCTATACTTCAATAATGGGACTCGCTTTACTTCTACTTACTATTTCAGGGTTTTGGCTATGGTATGGCCCTAAAAAACTTCGTAAACAAAAGCAAAAAAGAAAAACATCTTAAGTTTTAACTATAATATATTTCATAATTGCATCAAAAGATTCATCGAGTATTTGGTTTACAATACTCATCGAAACAAACATATTTTAAAAATGAAAATACAGATATTTCCATTTCCATTGCTTATTTTTTTTCATACCTTCGTTAAAATATAGTATGAAAAAAATAGCAGTCATATTTTTTCTTTTTGTTTTCCTGTTTAATACCATGGGCTATTTTATTGCGTTTAAAGCTGTTCATTATCAAATAAAAAAAGAAATAAAGGCAGAAATAAAGAGAAAGGTAAACCCTTCCGAACTAACGGTTATTGTTATTAATAAGAAACGGATCAATCAAATTGACTGGCTGGAAAACGGTAAAGAAATGTATCACGATGGCAAACTTTATGACATTGTAAGAAATACAGAAAACGATACATCAATTATTTATTATTGTATTAATGATAAACAGGAAGAAGAATTGTTTGCCCACCTTGAAGAGCATATTAATGCGCACATTGCAGCTAACAAACCCATAAGAAATAAGTCTACAAAAAAATTAGCTGATAATATTATCAAGCTGTATTTTTCCAATAAAACATCACATTCATTCAATTCTGATTCAAACATCATTACACAATTTCCAGGCGTATATTTTACATACGTATCCCCTACTCTAAAGCGAAATTCTCCCCCTCCCGAATTTTCCTAACCTCTTGGATCAATATCAATTGTTTTCTCCTTTTTAGCAGATCATGAAGATTTTGATTCAGCATTTCTCCATAAAATCAAACTTTTTTTAACCCAGATTCTAAATTAAGAATCCGGCTTATAGAAGCGCCATTGTATTCAGCAAACAGAACATGTTGAAGATATTGGTGAGCTACGGCATTTTTGAAATATGAAAACCTTGCTATCTGAAAATTTAGCGGGATTCTTCATGACCATCCCGTTAAAAATTGGGTAGGGGCACCACTGCGTTCAGTTGGGGAATTGAACGCTTTGGGTGTCATTTTAGTCCTTTTAGCTTGCAATTAATGTTACCCTTTAAACTTGGACTTACCGTTTAATTATTAAAAACTACCGTTTAATAAACAGACTAATAAACTATTAAATTTCAGAATACATTTGAAATTATAAAAATCCACATCAATGAAAAAAAAATTATATAAATATATATTTGTTAGTACCCTTATATTTGCTCAGACAAAAATTGTTTTCGCTCAAAACCGAAAACATTGTGGTACAACTGAAGCAACTCATGTGTTGCATACCGCCCATCCTGAATTACTGGAAAAAGAAAAAAATTACAATAAAGATTTAGCACAACAGATCCAGCATAAACAACAGCAAAAGGCTTTACAGGCAACCGAACCTATTTATACTATACCTATTGTATTTCATGTTATACACACTTTCGGTTCAGAAAACATTTCGGATGCACAGATAATTGATCAGGTAAATATCCTTAACCGGGATTATGCAAAGTTAAATGCTGATACCTCAAATATTGTGGGAAATACGCCTTTCGATTCGCTGGCTGCAAATATTAAGATTAGATTTCGCCTCGCAAGATTAGACCCCGATGGCAATTGCACCAATGGAATTGAACGGATCTATTCCCATAAAACAAATAATGCTGATGACAATTCAAAATTACATCAATGGCCAAGAGACCACTATTTGAATGTATGGACAGTAAAAACTATTGGTGATGATGGAGTTGCAGGTTATGCTTATTTCCCTTCTGATGTGGACGGGATCACGCAATACAGAGATGGTGTACTTATTTTATCACAATACATTGGAAGTATTGGCACCGGTACTGCATATACATCCCGGGCCTTAACACATGAAATTGGTCATTGGATGAGTTTATACCACCCCTGGGGGGGAACAAATTCACCT